>CAWUOA010000165.1:0-7066 GCA_963923225.1 uncultured Planctomycetaceae bacterium | reverse complement strand
ACCAGTTCCTCGATCGGCCTGCCCTGCTCGACCATGTACACCGGCCGGCCGGCCTGATTGACGTACTGGGCCCGGCCATCGAGGCCGAGGACCTGGAAGATCGTGGCCATCAGATCCTGCGGGCCGATCGGCGTCGTCTTGGGCACGTCGACCTTCTCGGCCGATTCCCCGACGACCTGGCCCATCTTCAGGCCGCCGCCGGCCAGCGCCAGCGTGCTCAAGGGGGCCCAGTGATCGCGGCCCGCCCCGCCGTTGATCTTCGGCGTCCTGCCGAACTCGCCGCTGACGACCAGGAGGATCTTCTCGTCGAGGCCGCGGAGGTGCATGTCCTCGACCAGCGCCGCGACGGCCCGATCGACCTGGGGGCCGAGCGACTCCATGCCGGCCTTGATGCCGCCATGCATGTCCCAGCCGCCGAAACTCACGGTGACGAAGCCGCAGCCGGCCTCGCACAGTCTCCGCGCCTGGAGCAATTGCTGTCCGAGTCCGGAGCCGTAGCGGTCGACCACGCGCGGATCCTCGTACTTCAGATCGAAGGCCCGCTGCGAGCGGCTGAGGATGATGTCGAAGGCCTGCTGCTCGAAGGCGTCGAGCCCCTCGACCAGGCCGCTGCGGTCGGCCTCGCGGCGGGCGGTGTCGATCGACTCGAGCAGGTCGCGCCGGCGCCCGAAGCGGTCCTGCCCGACGACCAGCGCCATGTTCTGCCGGGCCTCGCCGCCCGGATCGAAGGGGCCGTAGGCGGTGCCGAGGAACGCGGGGCCGTCGCCGTAGATGCCCCCCATGCGCACGTAGGTGGGGATGCCGGTCCGCGGATGGTTGGTGCCGCGGGAGCGAGCCACGATCGAACCGATGCCGGGACGGTCCGGCACGGCGCCGTTGTCGGCGAGCCGGTTGTCGTAGCCGGTCATCACGTAGTGCGTGCCGCCGCCGTGGCCGCTGTTGGTGTGCGCGAAGGACCGCACGAAGGCCATCTTGTCGGCGACGCGGGCCATCCGCTCGAACGTCCCGCCGAGGGTCACGCCGGGGAGGTTCGTCCGCACCTCGCCGGTGACGCTGCGGTACTCCGCCGGCGCGGTCATCTTCGGATCGAAGGTCTCGACGTGGGTGGGGCCGCCGCCGAGCCACAGCCAGATCACCGACGTGTCCTTGACCGACTGGCCCCCCGCGGCCATCGCCGCCCGGCCGCGGAGAAGACCCCCGAGTCCGACGCCGGCGCCGAGGCCGAGCGTGCCCACCCGGAGGAGATCGCGGCGCGAATGCCCTTCGCAATTCCCCCGGCGTCGCATGTGCCACATGTCGAGCATCGCCACGGACCTCCACGAGACATGGAAGCGGACCGCACGGCGCCCGATGATCGCATCGGAGCCGTTCCCCCCGGCCGGAATCGCCGTCCACTATAGCGACGGAGGGAACGGGCCGACAACGACCGTTTCCCGGCCGCGTGGGGCCTGACCCCCACGGTTCGCCGTCCGTCGGGCCGAGCGCCGTCGGTCGGCGAGGGGCATGGGCGGGGTGGCGGGCGGGGACCGTTATGCTGTCGGGCCTTCATTCCCATCCCCCGGCGAGGCAGCCACCGTGACGACGCGGCGAACCCCTGCGATCCTGGCCTGGGCTGCGGCCTGGCTGGCGGCGAGCGTCGCCGCCGTCGCCGCCGACGCGACCGACGACAGGAGCGGCTACGCCGTCGTCGTCTCCAAGGCGACCCTCGCCTTTCCGGAATGGGCCGACGTCTCGGCGGAGTTGCTCCGGAAGCATGGCGATGCCGCGCCGCTGGTCGTCGCCTGGGAAGACTCGCCCGACGAGGCCGTGGCGGCGCTCGCCGCGCGGATGCCGCGGCACGCCTGCTTCGTGGCCCGCCCCGAGGAGGCGACGGGGGAGTTCGTGGCGGCGGTGCACCGGCTCTGCCGGCGCCTCGACGACGATCCCTACACCGACGTGCGCTGGGGGATCCTCACCGGCTTCGACGCCGCCAACGCGCTGGCGATCGCCCGCACCGCCGAGCCGCTCGAGGTGCGGCGCGTGACGTCCGGGACGGAACTGGCGATGGACCGGGTCGTCGAGGGGGAGTGGTACAGCGAGCTCGAGCGCGGGCGGATGGTGCGGAAGGCCGCCGGGGAGGCGGCCCGTGATCTCGCGGGGCCGTCCGACACCACGCTGGCGCTCGCCGCCCGGCTCAACGACGGCCTCACCGATCTCTTCGTGACCAGCGGCCACGCCACCGAGCGCGACTGGCAGATCGGCTTCCGCTACCCCAATGGCACCTTCCGCTCGGGCGCGGGGAAGCTCCGCGGCGTCGACACGGCGGGCCGGACGGTCCCCATCGAGTCGGCCAATCCGAAGGTCTGGTTGCCGGTGGGCAACTGCCTCGCGGGCCACGTCGACGGCCCGGACGCCCTGGCCCTGGCCTTCATGAACTCCGCCGGCGTACGGCAGATGATCGGCTACACCGTCCCCACCTGGTTCGGATACGCCGGCTGGGGCCTGCTCGACTACTTCGTGGAGCAGCCGGGGCGGTACACGCTCTGCGAGGCCTTCCACGCCAACGACCACGCGCTGGTGCACCGCCTCGAGACGAAGGTGGCGCCGGCCGACGAGCGTGGACTGCGCTTCGATCGCGACGTCGTCGCCTTCTACGGCGATCCGGCCTGGGAGGCCCGCATGGCCCCCGGCCCCCTCGCCTACGGCCAGGAGCTCTCCGAGCGCGACGGCACCTTCACGCTCGTCGTCACGCCGCTCGCGGGCGCCGCCTCCTTCGCCCCCGTCAACGGCAACGGCTCGCAGCGCGGCGGCCGGCCGGTGGTGCAGTTCCTCCCGCGCCGCATCGGCGCCGCGGAGGTGCTCGAGGGGGCGGACTGGAATCCGGTGGTCACCGACGACTTCGTGCTCGTCCCGCTGCCGCAGGCGGGGGAGCCCGAGCCGATCCGGATCGTGTTCCGCGCCGTGCCGGTGGGGACGGAGTGACGGCGTTCTTCCGTCGCGGCCGGGCCGGACGGGGGGTATCCTGAAGGCCATGACACCGGCCCCCGGCAAACAGGCGACGCCGCCGCTCACGATCGTCTTCTTCGGCCTCGGGGCCGTCGGCTCGAGCATGCTCATCTGCCTGGCGGAGCTCGCCGAGCGCGACGGCGTCCCGGTCCGCTTCAAGGTCTTCTCCATCGATCCGGCCGCGGCCCGCGACGCGCTCTACCACGCCGAGCGGCTCATGAAGCGGATCGAGATCGTCGGCGTGCCGAGTTTCGATCCCCTCTTCGCCCCCGACGGCCCGGAGGGGGCGAAGCTGGCGGGGGCGAGTCTGCTCGTCAACGCCGCGATCCCCCGCTTCAACTGCCCGATCATCGAGCTCGGCGTCCGCCTCGGGGCCTGCACCCTCGACCTCGCCTCCGACATGTACAACGCGGAGACGGCCAGCTCCCTCTCCTTCGCGCAGTACGCCCACGACGAGGCGCTGCGGGAGCGGGGCGTGGCGGCGCTTGTCAACATGGGGATCTCGCCGGGGATCACGAACTTCCTCGTCGGCGAGCGGATCTGCCGGATCCGCACGGGCCACCGCAAGGATCTCGAGATCGAGTCGATCGACCTCTACCTCCTCGAGGACATCGACGCCGACGCGGTCGTCTTCTCGTGGGCCCCGGCGGTGGCGCTCGACGAGCTCTCGCAGAGCCCGCTGCGGCTCGAGGACGGCCGGATGATCGTCCACGAGCCGTTCACCGCCGCCCGCGACTACCAGTTCCCCCACGAGCCGCGCGCCTGGCGGCAGTATCCGCTCTACCAGGAGGAGCTGCTCTCGTTCCACCGCTCGTACCCCGAGATCGAGAACATCGCCATCTACACCGGCGGCTCGGAGGTGGAGCTCGTCAAGGCGCTGCACCAGCTGAACCTCCTCTCCAAGGAGACCCTCGGTGCGAATCCCGACCTCACGATCGAGGCGGTCGTGCGGGCGGCGATGCCCGGCATGAAGAAGCCGCGGCGGATCGAGGACTACCTCCGCTCGGGCGTCATCCGCCGCACCCACTTCTGCGCCGCGGCGGAGATCCGCGTCAGCGAGTCGGTGCGGAACGAGCGGCAGACGATCATCGAGACCGTCGGCTTGAACTTCCTCCGCTACCGCGACCTGCTCGGCACGCCGTACGCCGGCGCCACCTACATCTCCTACCCCACGGCCGTGGGCGCCGCGATCCTCGGCTGGCACACGCTCTGCCACGTGCGGAGCGAGCCGGGGGACATCCGCGGGGTGGTGACCGGCGAGGATCTCGCCCGCCTCCTGCCCCGGCCGCGCGTCGACGCGGTGCGCCGCGACCTGGTCGCCTGGGACATCGACCTCTTCGAGAGCACGCGCGACGCGGTGAGCGGGTAGCCGCGAGCCGAGCCAGGAAGATCCCTCTTTCGCGCCGCGAGCCCGTGTCGCGTGTCGATGCGGTCGGGCCGCGGCCGGCCGATCGACGCCCGGCCGGAACGTGGCCGGGTGGGTCGCGAGCACCGCCGCCCTGAAGGGCTCTGTCACTCTTCCCCGGGGCGCCCGTCGCGGTAGCGCTGCACCCGCCGGCCGGTGAGGGTGAAGCCGACGTACACGTCGCGGCCACCGTCGGCGACGGCCAGGCCGTGCGGCCACTCGAAGTCCTCGACGCTGCCGGGGGGCTTGGTGGGGAACGATCCCTGGAGACGGCCGTCGAGATCGAAGCGGCGCACGATCCCCCGGTCGGCGTCGAGGTTCGAGAGCACGAAGAGCGTGTCGCCGACGATGCGGAGCGTGATCGGGCGGTCGACGTCGGTCCACGCGCCGAGGAAGCGGCCCTCGGCGGAGAGCACCTGGATGCGGTCGTTCTCCCGGTCGGCGACGTAGATCCGATCGCTCGAATCCACCGCGACGCTGTGCGGCACGTCGAACTGGAGTGGCCCCGAGCCCTTCTTCCCCCACGCCGCCATGATCCTGCCGTCGGGGTCGAACTTCACCACGCGGCTGTTGACGTAGCCGTCGCTGACCACCATCGCGCCGTCGGAGAGGAACGCCAGGTCGGTGGGCATGTTGAAGCGGATCTTCGGACCGCCGAGCGTGCGGAGCTTCTTTCCGTCGGCGTCGAACTCGATCGCCTGGTTCAGGCCGACGTCGACGACCCACGTGGCACCGTCGGGGGCCACCACGATCTGGTGCGGCATGATGAAGGTGTTCGCCCCCCACCTGGCCTCCACCCTCCCCGAGTCGGGATCGACGACGAGCACCGCCGGACGCTTGATCTTCTTCCGCTGAAACGCCCCCTGCGGCATCCAATGGTTTTCGCCGCGGTTGAGCACGAGCACCCGCCCCCGCGGATCGACGGCGACGCCGCTGACCTGGGCGCCGACCAGAGGGGCCTCGGGCCACGACCGATCGAGGTCGTGTGCGGCGAGTCGTCGGGCGGCCGCGGCGACGGCGGCGAACAGGCACGTCCGGCGGGTGAGGAGCGGGGTGGGCATGAAGCGCGATGCTCGCGTGTCCGGCGTGCGCGGGGCGATCGGCGGCGATGCTACGTCGGCCGGGAGCAGCGGGGCAACGCCGTCCGCGGGCCGGCAGGGGGGTCGGGCCGGCGGCGCTGTCGGGGCGCCTCGCCGCCGGCTACGCTTGCAGGAGTCGATCGGCACCTCGGAGGGCGGACACGTGGCTCACGGACGATTCGGGTGGATGGTGGTGGTCGCGGTCCTGGCCGCGGCCGTCGGCGGGAATGGCCTGCGGGGCGAGGAGGGAGCGGTGACGACGACAGGATGGCCGGCGCCGATGACGAGCGACGAGTGCTGGAAGGCGATGCCTCCGGCCGTCGAAGGATCCGGCCAGCCGCTGCCTGCCTGGGCGCGCATGCTCGCGCGGCCGATGCCGCGGACGGCGGCCGCGTTCCTGGAGCTCGATCTCGCCCAGCGCACGAAGAGCCCGCTCGATCCCAAGCTCCGGGCCGCGATGCGCTGGGTGTCCGCCCATGCCAACCGCTGCGACGCGTCTGCCGCGACGGCCAAGGCCGACGCCTTCCGCGCGGGCGTCGCGCCTGCCGCGTGGGCGTCGCTCGAGTCGGGCGGACGGGAGTCGTGGAGCGAGGCGGAGCGGGCCGCGCTCGACTTCGCCCTGGCGATGACGCTCGATTCCGACGGCGTCACCGACGCCGCCTTCGCCGAGCTCGTGGCGCGTTTCGGCGAGCGTCGCACGGCCGCGATGGTGCTGCTCATGGCCTACGCGAACTTCCAGGATCGGCTGCTGCTGTGCCTCGGGTGCCCGCCCGACGATGGGGGCCCGCTGCCGCCGGTCGAGGTGCGGTTCGCCCCCGACGCGCTGGTCCTCCAGACGACGCCCCCCGCCCGGAAGCCGCCCGAGCAGGCGGCCGACCCCACGGCCGAGCCGACGCCGGGCGAGGACATCGTCGACGACGGCGCGTCGTTCACCTGGCTCTCGTACCCCGAGTTGCAGGAGCGGCTCCGGTCGCAGCGCGAGCGGACCACCCGGCTGCCGGTGCCGGAGTGGAGCGCCTTCGCCGACGCGCTTCCCCCTGGGCTGATGGAGAAGCCGCTCGACCTGGTCTGGTACAAGATCGCCTTCGGCTACGCCCACGAGCTCGCGGTGCCGTTCGAGATCTACATGCGCACGGCCGGCTCGGAGGTGACGCGGAACTGGGACCGCCACTTCGGCAACTGCCTCTTCTGGATGGTCACCGACGCCGTTCACTGCCCCTACTGCATGGGGCACTGCGAGATGAACTGGGAAGTGATGGGCCTCGGCCCCGGGCAGATCGCCGACGTGAGCCGCGTCCTCGCGGGGAGCGACTGGTCGAGCTATGGCGCGCCTGAGCAGCGGGCCCTGGCCTTCGCCCGCACGCTCACAGCCACGCCCTGGAAGGTGACGCGGGACGATCTCGACGCCCTCCGCGCGGGCTTCGGCGACGAGCGCGCCTTTTACATCGCCCTCAACTGCAGCCGTTACAACTACATGACGCGGATCAGCAACGGCTTCCAGCTGACCCTCGAGAGCGGCAATCCCTTCTGGGACTACTACAAGCTCCCCGCCCCGCCGGCGGGGAAGTGAGCCGCGTCTAGTCCCCCGGGGATCGGC
>CAWUOA010000164.1:0-7103 GCA_963923225.1 uncultured Planctomycetaceae bacterium | reverse complement strand
CGCGAGAAGTACATCGACTGCCACGCCTGGTACTTCACGCCGTCGAGCTTCCAGCTCCTCGTCCACGAGCTGTACCACCTCGGGCAGATCGATCTCCGCGTGAAGCACGTCTCCACCGCGGCCGACCACAACACCGGCTCCGAGTTCCTCGTGCAATTGGAGAAGGTCGAGCGCGGCGAGCCGGCGCACGCGGGCGACGTGGAACGCATCCGCAAGGAGCTGCTCCTGGGCATGATCGCCGAACTCTCCGAACGTGCGGTGAACCTCGGCATGGCGACGTTCAAGCTCCATCCCGGCTTGCGGGCGGTGGGCTGAGGGAGCGAGGGGGGAGACGATGGCGATTCGAGGCATCCCCGAGGGCCGGCCGGGCCGCGTCGCCGCCGATCCGCCCCCGTTCGCGGCGTGGATCGCCGCCTCCGAACCGCGTGCGGATGATCTCGGGGCGCAGGCCGCCGCCTCCTCCGGTCACGTGCTGGTGAGCGTCCTCCTCCCGGTCCACCGGGTGAAGACCGACTACCTCGCCGCGGCGCTCGATTCGCTCGCCGCGCAGACGAGCCCGGCCTGGGAGGCGTGCATCGCCTGCGACCTCGCCGCCGACGAGTCCATCACGCGGCTGCTCGAGGAGCGCCGCCTGGCCGACCCGCGGTTCCGGATCGTGAGCCTCGCGGCCAACGACGGCATCTCCGCCGCCACCAACGCCGCACTCGCCGAGGCCCGGGGGGAGTTCGTCGCGCTGCTCGATCACGACGACACGCTGGCGCCGGAGGCGCTGTGGCGGATGCAGGAGGCGATCCGGGCACGCCCCGACGCCGACCTCCTCTATTCCGACAAGGACTGTCTCGACGCCGACGGCCGGATGCGGCGCCGCCCGCTCTTCAAGCCGGAGTGGAGCCCCGAGATGCTCTACTCCGTCAACTACCTCACCCACTTCAACCTCCTGAGGAGGAGGCTCGTCGTCGAGGCGGGGGGCTTCCAGTCGCACGTCGACGGCGCGCAGGACTGGGACATCTTCTTCCGAGTGGCCGAGAAGGCCCGGGGGATCGTCCGCGTCCCCGGCGTGCACTACCACTGGCGTCTCCACGAAGCCTCGACGAGCCTCGGCGGCGTGGCCGCCAAGCCGTACGTCTCGAGCGCCCAGCAGGTGGCGATCCAGGATCACCTCGACCGGATCGGGCTCCCGGCGAAGGTCGTGCCGAGCCCCGAGTCGGGCTTCCAGGTGCGCTTCCGCCTTCCCGACGAAGCGCCGGTCCATCTGATCCTCGAGGGCATCCACGAGGCGCCCGACGAGGTCGGCGTGCTCGCCCGCATGGCCGGCGCCGCCCTGGCGGCGCTGCCGGCGTCGACGCACGTGCCGCCGTCGCGCCGGCTCACGGTCCTCGTCCACCCGGACCGGGCCGCCGCGGTGCACGCGGCGCTCGGCGCGGCGGGGGGGATGCCCGGCGGGGTCGAGGTCGAGGAGGTCGCCGTCTTCCCCGCCGACGTGGCCCGGGACACGCGTGCCGCGGCGAATCGCCATCCCGCGACCGGCGGCGCGATCGTGTTCCTCTCCGGGCGGACCGCCTCGGCCCGCGACGGCTGGCTCGAGGCCCTCGTCGGCTGGGTGACCTGCCATCCCGGCATCGGCTTCGCCACCGGGCTGGTCGTCGGCGCCGACGGCAACGTCGTCGAGTGTGGGCTCGTCCTCGACCGTCACCGACGCGGCACGCCGCTGTTCCGCGGCATCCCGCCTTGGCAGTGGGGATGGTTCGGCGGCCCGATGTGGTATCGCAACGTCTCCGCCGCCAGCGGCTGGGCGCTCGCGGTGAAGGCCGACGCCTGGCACGAGGTCGAAGGCTTCAATCCCTCCCAGGACGCCGCGGGGGTGTTCCCCGCGCTCTGTCGGCGCCTCCGCCGCGCCGGCTACCGGGGCCTCGTCGAGCCGCATGCCCGGATCGGCCTCGGGCCAGGGCCGCTCCCGCCGGTCCCCGCGTTCGACTCGAGCCTCGGCGACGATCCGTACTTCCATCCCGCCTTCTCGGGCGTGGTGCCTTTGACGCTCTCCTCCGGCACCGCGGCGGCGGCGCAGCGGCGGCCTGCGGCGCTGCGGAGCCTCCCTCCCGCCCTGGCGATCGCCGGCATGCACCGCTCCGGCACGTCGCTGGTGGCGTCGCTCGTCGCCGGAGCCGGTCTCGGGCTGGGGGAGCGCCTGCTCGGCGCGGGCCGGGGCAACGAGCGCGGGCACTACGAGGATCTCGACTTCCTCGAACTGCACCAGAAGGCGCTGCGAGCGGGAGGCTTCCACGGCGACGGCATCGTGCCGGCGGGGCGGCCGGCGCTGCCGCCGGCGCTCGAGGCCCGGGCGATGGAGATCCTCGCCGCCCGCCGCGCGGCCGGGGTGCCCTGGGGATGGAAGGATCCGCGCACGCTGCTGTTCCTCGACTTCTGGGCGGAGGCGGCGCCCGAGGCCGCGTGGCTGCTGGTGTTCCGTAGCCCGTGGGAAGTGGCCGATTCCCTCTTCCGCCGTCTGGACGAACCGTGCGTCTCCGATCCGCTCCTCGCCCTCCGCGCCTGGCAGCATGCCAACACGCTGCTCCTGGACTTCGCCCGCAGGCATCCGGGACGGGTGCTCGTGCGCGAGCTGGGACAGATCACGGCCGACCCCGCCGCCACGTTCGCGGAGCTGGGCGATCGATTCGGCCTGACGCTCGGGCGACCTCCGGCGACTTTCGACCCGGCGCTCCTGGGCGGCGACGCCCAGGCCCGTGGCGAGCAAGCGGCGATCGTCCGCACGCTGTTGCCGGAGGTCGACGGTCTGTATCGCGAGCTGCGTGCCTTGTGCCGGTCGGAGGTGCCGCTGCCGGAGGCCTGGCGGGGCGCCGCCGAGCCGGCCGCGGCGGTGGCCGCGGTGGCGACCTGGGCACGCGGCAGCCGGGAACGGACGCACGCCGCTGCGGCGCTGGCGCGCGGGATCGCCGCGGAGAGGACGTCCGCTGCCGAGGCCCTGGCCGCGGCGGCGGCGCACGGCCAGGCGGTGCTCGCCGAGGAACGGGGCAGGGCCGCCGCGGAGGTGTCCGCGGCGAGGGCCGAATGCGACCGCCTCATCGCGGACGTCCGGGCCCAGATGGCTCGGCTGAGTGCGTCCTGCGGCGACACCACGCGGCGGGTGCTCGACCAGGAAGCCGGCCTCCTGGCCCGGATCGAGCAGGCGCGGCACGAGAACGAGGCGCTGCTGTCCGAGATCCACCGCCTCAGCCTCCGTCTCGACGACGCCACCGGCGTCGCTGCGTCGCTCGTGCGGCCGAAGCCCCGAACGATCGAGAAACTGCAACGCGAGGCGGCGCGACTGACGCGGCAGGCGCGGTCCGCGGTCCGCATCGTCCGCTCCCCCCGAGGATCCCAGCGATGATCGAAGCCCGTCAGTCTCCCCCGGCGGACGGAAGGGAACGCTTCGCGGCGCTGCGGCGGGCGATCCGGCCGGGCACGCGCGGCATCGAGATCGGCCCGTGGCGCGACCCGGTCGCCCCCAAGGCCGCCGGGTACGACACGCTCGTGGTCGACGTCGAGGACGCCGCCGCGCTCCGCGCGCGCGCCGGCCAGCGCGGCTTCGACGAGGCCTCGATCGCGCGCATCGAGGAGGTCGATCTCGTCGGCGACGCGTCGAACCTCCTCGATCTCGTGCGCGGAGCGGGGATCGACGGCTCCTTCGACTGGATCGTCAGCTGCCACAACTTCGAGCACCTTCCCGATCCGCTCCGCTTCCTCCGCGACTGCGAGGCCCTGCTGGCCCCCGGCGGGGCGCTCGCGATGATCGTGCCCGACAAACGGTTCTGCTTCGACCGGTTCCAGCCGCCCGCCACCTTCGCCGGCATCGTCGAGGCCTGGCAGTGCGGCGGCGACCGGCCTTCCGAGGGATCCTGGGCCGCGTTCCGCCAGCGGGCGCTGATCGGAATCCGTGCGGAGGACGACGGGGAGGAATCGCTCTCCTGGCACGAGTCGGTCGACGATCCGGCCCGGATGCGGCTCCGCGACCCGAGGCTCGCCCTCGACGGCCTCCGCAGGCGAATGGAACGGGGGACGGCCGAGCCTTTCACGGGCCACCGCTTCCGGTACACCCCCGCGGTGCTGCGGGCGATCCTCTTCGATCTCTCCGTGGCGGGCCTCGTCGGCTTCGGCGTGGAGAGGATCGCCGCCACGCCGGCGGCGGAGTTCGTCGCCGTGCTCCGGGCCGGCCGCGCCGAGGTGCCGCCGGCGGAGAAGGTCGTGGGCCTGCGCACGGCGCTCTACCGGGCCGTCGAGGACGAGGCGGCGGTCGTGTCGGGCGCCTACCGGGCCCTCGCCGACGAGCTCGCCGCCGCCCGCGCGGCGCTGGCCGTCAGTCGCGACGCCGCCTGACCCCTCCGGCGGTATGATACGGCCCCGTGCGGACCTGCCGTGCGGACCTGCCGCGCGGCCTCCCGCTGGCCTTCCCCGTCATGAGCCCTCCCCGACTCCGAGCGTCGCTCCCTCGGCTTTCGCGCGCGCTGTTCCCGGCCGCTGTGGTCGTCCTCGCGGCGATGGTGCCGGCCGCGCTTTGGGCCGGGGAGCCCCGTCCGCTCGTCTTCGTGCACGTCATGCCCTGGTACGAGGCCCCGCCGCAGGCACCGGGCTGGGGCTGGCACTGGACGATGAACCGCTTCCGTCCGGGCGGCGACGAGGAGGGCCGGGCGACGATCGCCTCGCACTACTCTCCCGCGATCGGCCCCTACGATTCCTCCGACGACGACGTCATCGAGTACCAAACGCTCTCGATGAGGGTCGCGGGCGTCGACGGCGTGATCGTCGACTGGTACGGCAGCGCCGATTTCCGAGACCACGCCGCGCTGCACCGTGCGACCGAGCGCATCGTCGCGGGTGCCGAGCGGGCGGGGCTCTCCTTCGCGCTGTGCTACGAGGATCAGACGGTGACGGCGCTCGTGGAGGCGGGACGCGTCCCCGCCGAATCACGGGTGGAGCACGCGGCGGGGGAACTGCGCCGGCTCGCGGGAGACTGGTTCGGGCGGCCGGCCCATGCCCGCCTCGCCGGCAGGCCGCTGCTGCTCTCCTTCGGCCACGCGGGGCTCGACGACGACGAGTGGTCGCGCGTCCTCGAGGCGATCGGCACGCCGGTGACCTATCTCAGCGAGCACCGGCGCCGGCCGGCGGCGGGTGGCGCCTTCGACTGGCCGATCCCCGCGGAGGGAGTCGCCGCGACGAAGGCCTTCGTCGAGCGGTCGCGCGGGCAGGCCACCTCCATGCCGGTGGCCTATCCCCGCTTCCACGACATCTACGCCGAGGCGGGGGTTCACGCGAGTTGGGGGCGGATCGACGACGCCGACGGGGCCACCTTCCGCGACACGCTCGCCCTGGCGCTCGCGAGCGGCGCCGAGATCGTCCAGGTGGCGACGTGGAACGACTGGGGGGAGGGGACGCAGATCGAGCCGAGCCGGGAACACGGCACGCGCGACCTCGCCGTGCTGCAAGGGGCGCGGCGGGCACGCGACGGCGCGTTTCCGTGGGAGCCCGCCGATCTCGTCCTCCCGGAACGGCTTCTGGCCGCGCGCCGGGCGGGGGCGGAGCGGTCGGCCCTGGACAGGGCGGCGGCGGCGATCGTCGCCGGCGACGCGGCGCTCGCCCGCCGGCTCCTGCCCGAGGGCGGGACCGACTGACCCGGCACGGGCGGCGGCCGGCGATCGGCTGTATCGGCTATAAAGGCCCTGCCGACGACGTGCGGGGAAGAGCCCGGCGCGTCGGTCACACGGAGGACGGCGATGCAATCGACGCACGAGGAGCAGGTGCTCGTGGTGCCGCGGAGGGTGTTCGAGTCGGTGGGGCATTTCCAGGGGTTCCTCCCCGGGGCCGACGCCTACCTGCCCGTGCTCCTCGATCCGCGGAACACGAGCTACCGGCCGCGCGCGGCGGTCGAGGAGGATCCGTCCTTCAAGCAGCTGATCCCGTACTGCGTCCTCGCCGTCCGCGGCGCCGACGGCGAGCGCCGGTTCTTCGCCTACACGCGCGGCGGCGGCCAGGGGGAGGCGCGGCTGCGCGCCAAGCGCTCCGTGGGCATCGGCGGCCACATCTCCATCGTCGACGGGGCGCACGGCGACGACGCGTCGTACGAAGCCGGCATGCGCCGGGAACTGACGGAGGAAGTGGCCATCGGCGGCACCTGGACCTCGCGCGTCGTGGGGCTGATCAACGACGACGCCACGCCGGTGGGGAGCGTCCACCTCGGCATCGTGCACCTCCTCGATCTCGAGCGGCCCGAGGTGGCCAGCCGCGAGGCCGATCTCGTCGATGGCGGCTTCTCCACCCTCGGCGAGCTCCTCGCCGACCGCGACCGCTTCGAGACCTGGTCGCAGATCGCCCTCGACGCGCTCGCCGCCGGCGACCTCGCCTGACGGCCGCGGGCGGAGCGCCCCACCGATGCCGATCTACCTCGACAACCACGCCACGACGAAGCTCGATCCGAGAGTCCTCGAGGCGATGCTCCCCTGGCTCACGGATCGTTACGGCAACGCCGGCAGCGCCACGCACGCGATGGGCCGCGAGGCACGCACGGCGCTCGACGACGCCCGGGCCCGCTTCGCGGCCACGATCCACGCCGAGCCGAACGAGATCGTCTTCACCTCCGGCGCCACCGAGGCGGTGAACCTCGCGCTTCAAGGGACGGCGGCGCGGAGCCGTGGCGGCAGGCCGGCGGGCGGCCCGGGGAGCGATCGTCTCCCCGGCGGCTTCGTCACGCTCGCCACGGAGCATCCGGCCGTCCTCGACACGCTCGACCATCTCGCCGGCCAGGGACACGGTGTCGACCGGCTGCCGGTCGAGCCCCAGGCGGGGCCGGGGGTGCCGGGCACGGTGGACGCCGGGCTGCTCGAGGCGACGCTCGAGCGCGAGAAGCCCGTGCTCGTGTCGGTGCTCCTCGCGCACAACGAGATCGGCGTCGTCCAGGACGTGCCGGCGATCGCCGCCGCCTGCCGCCGCCACGGGGCGCTCCTGCACGTCGACGCGTCCCAGGCGATCGGCCGGATGCCCCTCGACGTCGCGGGCCTGGGGGCCGATCTGGCGAGCTTCTCGGCGCACAAGTTCCACGGGCCCAAGGGGAAGGG
>CAWUOA010000163.1:0-7125 GCA_963923225.1 uncultured Planctomycetaceae bacterium | reverse complement strand
CCGCCGACTTCATCTCCGAGGCGATCGACCAGACGCGCGGCTGGTTCTACAGCCAACTGGCCATCAGCACGCTGCTGTTCGGCGGCGAGGGGCCGAAGGGCCTCCCCGCCGGCGTCGACGCGCCCCCGGCCGATTGGCCGCACCCGTTCAGGACCTGCATCGTCCTCGGGCTGATGCTCGGCGAGGACGGGCAGAAGATGAGCAAGAGCAAGCGCAACTACAAGGAGCCGGGGGTGATCTTCGACGCCTACGGCGCCGACGCCCTGCGCTGGTTCTTCCTCGCCGGCCAGCCCCCCTGGACGACGATCCGATACAGCGAACGGTCGATCCGCGAGAGCGTGCCGGAGTTCCTCCTCCGCCTGTGGAACGTCTACTCCTTCTTCGTGATCTACGCGAACATCGACGGCTTCGATCCGGCTGCCTTCCTCGACGAGCCGGGGGACCTCGATCACGCCGACCTCTCCCGGGCCCGTGGCTGGCGGCCGGTGTCGGAACGATCGGAGCTCGACCGCTGGATGCTCGCCGAACTGTCCGCGACCGCCGCGGCGGTCGTCGAACGCATGGACGCCTTCGACCACTTCGCCGCCGCGGGGAGAATCTCGGCCCTGGTCGAGGCCTCGAGCAACTGGTTCGTCCGCCGCAGCCGCGACCGCTTCTGGGGGCCGGGGCGTGCCGACGGCGGTCCGCAGACCGACCCCGACAAGCTCGACGCCTACTGGACGCTCTACGAGACGCTTCTGGGCATCACCCGGCTGGCGGCCCCCTTCGTCCCCTTCGTCACGGAGACGATCTGGCGGAACCTCGCCGTCGGCCCCTTCGGCGGGAGGGTCGCCGAGAGCGTCCACCTGGCCGACTATCCCACGGGCGACGCGGCGCTGTTGGACGAGGCCCTCGTGCGGCGGATGGCGCTGCTCCGCGACGTGTCGTCGCTCGGCCGGGCGGCCCGGGCCGGGGCGAAGCTCAAGGTGCGGCAGCCGCTCTCGAAGGTCGAGGTGATCCTCGGGGCAGGTGTCGACGCCGCCGACGCCGATTGGCTCGATTCCCACGCCGATCTCGTCTGCGACGAGCTCAACGTGAAGCAGTTCGAGCGCTGCCGCGAGCCCGACCGCTACATCACGCGGACCCTCCAGCCCGACCTCAAGAAGCTCGGGCCGAAGCTCGGCAAGCTCCTCCCGCAGGCCCGCGCCGCGCTCGAGAAGGGGGACGCCGCGGCGTTCCTCGCCGCGCTCGACCGCGACGGCCGCATCGAGCTCTCCCTCCCCGGCGGCACGGCGGCCATCGACCGCGAGGACGTCCTCGTCCGCACCACCGCCCGCGAGGGCTGGGCGGCCGCCGAGGGGCCGCAGGCGGTGGTGGTGATCGCGTCGGAGCTGACGCCGGAGCTCGTGGCGGAGGGATTCGCCCGCGAGGTGATCCACGCCGTGCAGACGGCGCGGAAGAACCTCGATCTCGAGTTCACCGACCGGATCGACCTCGACCTGGGAACGGAGTCGGCCGAGCTCCGCACCGCGCTCGAGCGCCACGCCGACTGGATCGCCTCCGAGACCCTCGCCGACCGGGTCACCTGGCGTGCCGTCGCGGATGGCGGCGAGACGCTCGACATCGACGGCCACCCCCTCGCCCTGAGCGTCACCCCCCGGGGGAGCCGCGGAGGATCGGCATGACGCGTCCGCTGCGTTTGGCCGTCCTCCTTTCGGGATCGGGCCGCACCCTCGAGAACCTCCTCGATCGGATCGCCGCCGGCACGCTTCCGGCCGAGGTGGCGCTGGTCGTCTCGAACAAGCCTCTCGTCCGCGGCGTGGCGATCGCGACGCGGGCGGGGATCCCGGTCGAGGTCATGCCGCGCGACGGCACGCCGACGGAGCCGTGGAGCGAAGCGATCTTCGCCGCCTGCCGCAGGGCGGGCGCCGAGCTCGTCGTGATGGCGGGGTTCCTCGCGCTTCTGAAGATCCCCGCCGACTTCGCCGGTCGGGTCGTCAACATCCATCCCTCGCTCCTCCCCGCCTTCGGCGGCAAGGGTTTCCACGGCGACCACGTCCACCGTGCCGTCCTCGACCGCGGCTGCACCGTCAGCGGCTGCACCGTCCATCTGGTCGACGACGAATACGACCACGGCCGCATCCTTCTCCAGCTCACCGTGCCGGTGCTCCGCGACGACACGGTCGCGTCGCTCGCGGCGCGCGTCTTCGCGGCGGAGTGCGAGGCGCTGCCCGAGGCGATCGCCGCGATCGCCCGCGACGCCCGGGCCTGACCGCTCGATTCCTGTCCACCCCTTCCCTTTCGAGGAGACCCCTGCCATGCCCCGCTCCCTCGGCAATTGCATCGCCGACAGCCTCCAGCTCTCGCTCAATTACGCCGAGCGGCTCCTCGCCGATCTCCCCGCGGAGCGATTCGCGCGATTCGCGAGAGTCGGCGGCACCGCCGTGGAGTCGAACCACCCCGCGTTCGTCCTCGGTCATCTCGCCCTCTATTGCCCGCGGATCGTCACGCAGCTCGGCGGCACCCCCACCGCGCCGCCCGCCGCCTTCGAGAAGGTGTTCTCCAAGGAGGCCAAGTGCGTCGACGACGCCGCCGGGACGATCTACCCGCCGTTAGAGGAGGTGGTGGAGACCTTTCGGACCGGTTGCCGCGAGGCGATCGCCGCCCTCCGCGCCGCCTCCGACGAGGCGCTCGACGCGCCGAACCCGGCCCTCGGGAAAATGCGCGAGCTCTTCCCCACCCTCGGCAGCCTCCACGCCTTCTATTCCGGCGGCCACATGATGGCTCACCTCGGACAGTTCAGCGCCTGGCGGCGGATGGAAGGGATGAAGCCCGCCTGAACGTCGATCGGGACTCCTACCGCGACAGCAATTCGAGGAGGTCGCGGAGATCGGCGTCGGAGAGCCCCTGTTCGAGCCCCGAGGGCATGATCGACGTCGCCAGGGGATCGCGGCGTTCGATGTCGGCGACGGCGACGAGCGTCTCGGTGCCGTCGGCGCCGAGGAGCCGCTCGCGCGTGTCGCCGTCCGCGGTGCCGACCGGAATCCCCACCACCACGCGGCCGTCGGCCAGGCCGTAGGCGTAGGGCTGGTGGGCGGGACCGACCTCGCGCGAGGGCTCGAGGATCGACTCGAGCACGCGCTTCGCCCCCTGGCGGCCGACGATGCCCGCAAGCTCCGGGCCGACCGAGGCGCCGCGGCCGTGCCAGGAATGGCAGTCGCCACAGCGGGCCAGCCGGCTGCCGAAGAACAGCCGCCATCCCGCCTCGGCGTCACCGCCGCTCGCCACCCGCTCCACCCAGCGGTCGATGTCGGCAGGCGCCGGCCTCTCGGAGGCCGCCAGGGGCGTCCGTTCCGGCGCCGCCGGCCCGGCGAGCGCGGCGGCCGCCGCCACCAGATCGGGGCCCATGCCGGCGGCGGTCTCCCCCTGCCGCACCATGCCCGCCAGGGCGTCGAGCCGGCGTGGCAACGGGACCGCGGGATCGACGGCGATCGTGCGCAGCATCGCCGCCGCGCCCGGCGTGACGGCGAGGAGGCGCGTGGCGTCGCGGGCGAGCGTCTGGACGGCAGGATCCTCGCCTCCCGGAGTCCGCGCGAGCGACAGGAGCGTTTCACGGCCCTCCCCCTCCGGTGCCCGGCCGGTCATCTCGAGCGCCGCCAGACGCACCGTCGCCGGTCGGGCGGCATCGCGCCACACCCCCTCGATGCGGCGCCTGGCCGCCTCCCGATCGATCCCGTCGGCGTCGAGCCGGTCGAGCGTCGCGAGCAACGCCGGCAACAGTCCGGGAGGGGTGTCGGCCGATCGGAGGAGCGTCTCGATCCGGGGACGCATCGGCTCGACCCGCTCGTCGGCGATCCACCGGCAGCCGAGGAACATGACCGGCTCCTCGCCGGAGGCGAGCGCCTCTCCGAGGAGCGCTTCCCGACCGCGCGGGATCGCGGCTCCGGTGTCACGGTCGCCTGCGGCGCGGCCATGGCGGCGCGTGTCGTCGAGCCAGCGCCACACGAGCAGTGCCGACTCGCGGGCTCGCGTGTCGGCGAGGCCGCCGAACTCCGGAAGCCCCGCACCATGTCGGGCCACGAACCCCGCCACCGCCCCCTGACGCACGAAGGGATCGGACGCGGAGAGGGCGGCCACGAGATCCGCCTCGCTCGCCTCCCCGTCGCCGTCGACGGGGCTGCCTGCCAGGCGACGGCTTTCCCGCTCCGTCCCGGTGAGCGGCGCGACGCCGTCGGTGCCGCCGCGCGGGGCACCCGCGCGGACGCGGAGCCGCCACACCCTTCCCCTGCCGTGGACCGGATAGCTGCGATCGACCCAATCGGTGAACACGAGCGACCCGTCGGGGGCGATCGAGCCGTCGACCGGGCGGAAGTCGGCGTCCCCTTGGACGGCGATCCGGCTCGTCGCGGCGGCGCCGCCTGCCGAGAACACCTCGAGGCGGTGCTGGCCCCAGCTCGTGACCCAGGTCGCGCCGTCGAAGGCGAGCACGGCGCAGGGAGCCTCGCCGGTGCCGGCCACCATCGGGAGCGTGCCGGGCAGTTCGCCGTCCCAGGCCTGGAGCGGATGGCGGCCGGCCCGGCCGTAGCGGAACTCGTAGCCGTAGTCGCCGGTCGGGACGACGTCGATCAGACGGCAGGGGGGGCGGCCGTCGGGATCGTTGTCGACGGTGAGCAGCCGGCCCCGGGCGTCGAAGCCGAGGCCGAAGGGATTCCAGAATCCGGTCGCGAGGCGCTCGAGGCCCGTGCCGTCGGCGCCGCAGCGGAACACCGACCCCCCCTCTCCCTCCCCCGACCAGCTCGCCCCGTCGGCGCCGACGAGCCGGTAGGGGCTGCCGAGGTTTTCGCCGAGGCCCACCACCATCGTGCCGTCGTCGGCGAAGGCCATGCTCCCCAGGCCGTTGTGCGGATAGTCGCCGGCGGTCTCGAGGAACAGGAGACGCTCGCGCTCGTCGGCGACGTCGTCGCCGTCGGTGTCGCGGATCCGGAAGACCTCGTTCCGCGTCGCCACCCAGATCCAGCCCGATGCCTCGCCGGCCGGCCCCGAGCGGATGCCCATCGTCGCCTGGGTCCCCTCGAAGAAGGTCCGGAAGCGGTCGGCATGGCCGTCGCCGTCGGTGTCCTCGAGGAGCCGAATGCGGTCGGCCGGCGGGCCGGCGTAGTCGGGGGGGCGGTGGTGCGTGTGCGACTCGATCACCAGGAGCCGGCCGCGGGCGTCGTGGGTGCAGCCGGTGGGGGTGACGATGTCGGGAGCGGCCGCGATCTCCGAGAGCTCGTACCGGGCGTCGAGGACGACCGGCGCCTCGGGCGCCGCCGCGATGGCCGCACTGGCCCCGGCCGCGAGGAACACCCAGCCCGCGGCACTCGACCAGCCCGCGGCGACGGCGCTGCCTGCGTTCATCGGGCCACGCCACCGGATCGATCGGGCCATGGAATCCTCCTCTCGGTCGGGAGCGGGCTCTCGTGACGACGTCGGCTCTTCAGACGTCGCAGACCATCGCCGCATGGCGCAGCGCCAGCACGGGATCGTCCCAGGTGGGGATGAACTCGTGGGCCACGAAGTCGCGGTAGCCCGCGGCGACGAGCGCCCGCATCACCGCCGGATAATCGATCTCCTGCGTGTCGTCGAGTTCGCCGCGGCCGGGATTGCCGGCGGTGTGGACGTGGCCGATCGCCTCGGCGTTGGCCCGGATGCGACGGATGATGTCGCCGTTCATGATCGAGACGTGGTAGACGTCGAAGAGCACCTTGAGGCTGGGGGACCCGACGCGGCGGACGAGATCGAAGCAGAAGTCGACGTCGTCGCCGAAATAGCCCGGGTGCCCCTTCATCGGATGCGAGGAATCGCGGGAGTTCAAGTGCTCGAGGCAGAGGACGATCCCCTTCTGCTCCGCCTTGGGGAGGACCTTCTTCCAGGCGGCGATACAGTCGGCGGCGGCCTTGTCGGGGTCGATGCCGGGGAAACGCATCCCGGTGAAGGTGATCACCTTCTTCGACCCCACCCCCTCGGCGACGTCGATCGCCTCGTCGAGCTTGGCCACCGCGGCGTCGGCGAAACGGGGATCGCAGGGCCCCTCGGCGAAGCCGTGGCTCGAGACGAGCGAGATCGCCAGGCCCATGTCGCGCACCGCCGCGTAGTGCTTGCGGTCGATCCCCTCGATGCCGACCAGGCCGATCTCCTTGCAGTGCTTCGCGAGTTCGAGGGTGTCCATCGGATTGAAGCACCAGCCCATCACGCTGTGCCGGATGCCGTCCCGCCGGATCCGGTAGGCGGGATCGGCGGCGGCACGCGAGGTGTCGGCGGCGCGGGCCTGCGAGGCCAGGAGGAGCGACGTGGCTCCGAGAAACGAGCGGCGCGAGAGGGACACGTGCGGGGGCTCCTGGGGGAGCCGCGATCATACCCCCCGCGGCCCGCCCCGCGGGACTCTCCCGGCGCGGGTCACTGGTCGAGCGGCATCCCCGACGCACGGAGGATCGTCTCCTGCACCGCCAGATCGTGCTCCCGCGTGAAGCGGCTGGGGCGCTCGCCGCGGATCACGGCGGCCATGTCGGCCGCGTCGGCCACGTAGCGGGTGAACGGCGCGAGGGGAATCTCGGTGATTCCGCGCGGCAGGTCGCCGCGGGGCCGGTCGAGCGACACCGTCACCTTCGGATCGTCGAGCGGCTGGATGTGGAACGTCCCGGCGGTGCCGCAGACGGTGAGGTGACGGCGGGCGAAGCCCTCGACGTCGACGCCGCTCGAGCGGATCGTGGCGAAGGCCTTCGGGTACTCGAGAAGGGCGATCGTGTTGTCGGCGAGGTCGTCGGCGGCGCCGTCGAGGACGTGGCGGGCGTGGCCGCTGACCCGATGGGGCCGGCCGAGGATGCCGACGACCAGATCGATCAGATGGCAGCCGAGTTCGAACATCATTCCCCCGGCAAACTTCGCGAACCCCTTCCGCGACTCCGCTTCCACCACCTTCCCCATCAACGCGTCGATCTCGTACACCTCCCCGAGCCAGCCCTTCTCGAGACACTCACCGAGAAGGAGGATCGCGGGGTTGTAGCGGTACATGTAGCCGAGTTGGACGACCAGGTTCTTGCGGGTCGCTTCGTCGAGGAGGCGGCGCAGCGCCGGCAGCGACGCCCCCGCGGGCTTGTCGAGGTGGAC
>CAWUOA010000162.1:0-7223 GCA_963923225.1 uncultured Planctomycetaceae bacterium | reverse complement strand
GCGGAGGCGGGGGTGGTGGCGGTGGTGGTGGCCGCGGCGGACCGGGTGGTGGTCCCGGTGGCGGCGGTCCGGGCGGCGGTCCCGGCGGTGGCAACCCCGAGGCCTGGCGCAAGCAGATGCTCGATGGTTCGAGCCCCACACAGCGTGCCCAGATGACCGAATACCGCAACGCCATGGACCAGCGCCGGCAACAGTTGGGCCTGGGCAACGGCGGATGGGGCGGCCGCGGGGGC
This sequence comes from uncultured Planctomycetaceae bacterium, assembly GCA_963923225.1. GTDB lineage: Bacteria > Planctomycetota > Planctomycetia > Pirellulales > UBA1268 > QWOP01. Next base: position 6,990 of record CAWUOA010000162.1, on the reverse strand, counting down.
CGCTGATCGGGCCGACGGACGCACAGGGTCCCATGGCCGACACGCTCGGCCTCCTCGAGGAGGCGATGCAACTGGCCCGCGACGTCGGGTTCGCCGTGCGGGAAGAACCGCTGGGCGACGCCCCGGGCGGCGCTTGCACCGTGGGGGGGCGGCGTCAGATTCTCGTCAACGCCGCGCTCCCCGCGGCGAGGCGTCTCGACGTGCTGCTCGACGTCCTCGCGGCCGAACCGGCGGTGGACGCCGAGCCGGTCAGTCGTCTCCTCGCCCGCCGTCTGGCCGAGCGCCGCCGCACCGGTGGCGACGCCTGACGGGGCGGCCGGGCCCGTCTGGTGGTCAGGCCCGCGTCACGCTCTCTCCCGGTAGAGGCCGTGCGTGGCGATGTAGCGTTCGACGGCGGCCGGGGTGCGGTAGCGGATGCTATGGCCCTCGCTCACCGCCGCGCGGAGATCGGTCGATCGGATGCCGATCGCCGGACAGCGGACGACCGTCGCCAAGACGCGCTCCACCCCCGCCTCGCCGACGAGTGCGCGGAGGGCCGGGGCCTGGACGATTCGCGCGACGTCGTCGACTCCGGAGCGTTCCACGGCGATCGGTTCCGCGAGTGCCAGGATCCCGGCCGGATCGCGCCAGCTCGGCAGGCCGGCCAGGGCGTCCGGGCCGAGAATCAGGTACAGGCGGTCGGCCGGCCGCTGGGCGCCGATGGCACGCAACGTGTCGATCGTCCAGCTCACCCCGCCGCGGGCCAGTTCGACGTCGAGGACCCCGAAGGCCGGATTGCCCCCCGTCGCCAGCCCGAGCATCGCCAGCCGGTGGTCGCCGGGGGCGAGACGGCGGTCCTGTTTGTGCGGCGGCACGGCCGCCGGCACGAACAACACGCGGTCGAGGCGGGCCTGCTCCCGGCAGCACTCCGCGACCAGGAGATGGCCGAGGTGGACCGGATCGAAGCTGCCGCCGAAGATGCCGATCCGCATGTGTCGCGCTCCCGCGTTCCGATCGAGTCCTGACATGGCATCCAAGCATACGGGCCAGCGCGATCTCTTCGAGCACCGCCCGGCCTGGGAGGAGGACGACCGGCGTCAGGGGATCGTCGCCACAGTCGTGCTCCCCGACGGTGTCGACAAGCCGCTCGACTACCTGGTGCCCGAGCGGCTCGCCGGCGAGGTGGAGCCGGGCCGGCGCGTGACGGTGCCGCTGGGCCGGGCCGACCGCCCGCGTCTCGCCTACTGCATCGCGCGCCGCTCGGGCGAGCTGCCGGGGGTGCCGCTCAAGGAGGTGCTCGGGGTCGAGGATCCGGCGCCGCTCCTCTCCCCCCGGATGCTCGAACTGGCGGAGTGGATGGCCGAGCGATGGATGGCTCGGCACGGCGAGGTGCTCGAGGCGATGCTCCCGGCAGGAGTCCGCCTCGCCCGTGGCAGCCGCCAGGAGGCGCTCCTGGTCGCGGCGGCACCGGGCGGCGCGCGTCGCCCCACCGCCACGCAGGCCCGGGTCCTCGCCGCGGCGACGGAGCCCGCCACCGCGGCCGAACTCGCCGCCAAGGCGGGGTGCGGCCGGGCGGTCGTCACACGGCTGGTCGAGGCGGGGCTGCTCGTCGACGCCGGCTCCCGCGAGCGCGCCCTGCGCCGCGCCCCCTCCCGCGCCGCCGCGTCGCACGACCCTCCCCCGGCGCTCGCCGGGGCCCAGCAGGCGGCGCTCGAGAGCATCCTCGATCCCCTCCGCGCCGGGCGGCACGAGACGATCCTCCTCTTCGGCGTGACCGGATCGGGCAAGACCGAGGTCTATCTGCGCGCCGTGGAGGAGACGCTCCGCCAGGGGAGGCAGGCGATCGTGCTGGTGCCCGAGATCAGCCTCACGCCGCAGACCTGCGACCGCTTCCGGGCGCGCTTCGGCGCCGTGGCGGTGCTCCACAGCCATCTCACCCCCGCCGAGCGACACGCCGAGTGGCGCGAGATCGCGGCGGGAAGGGTGGGGGTCGTCGTCGGCGCCCGCAGCGCCGTCTTCGCCCCGGTGCCCCGGCTGGGGCTGGTGGTCATCGACGAGGAGCACGAGACGTCGTTCAAGCAGGCGACGGCGCCGCGCTACCACGCCCGCGACGTCGCCGAGTGGATCGCGCGGCACGCCCACGTGCCGCTGGTCCTCGGTTCGGCGACGCCGTCGCTCGAGAGCTTCGCCGCCTGCCTGGACGGCCGGTGGCGGATGTGCCGGCTACCGGAGCGGGTGGGGGGCTCGCGTCTCCCGCCGGTGATCACCGTCGACCTGCGCGAGCTGCGCGGTCGCGGCGGGGCGCTCTCGCCGCGCCTGGTCGCCGGAATCAAGTGGGCCCTCGACTCCGGCGGGCAGGTGATGCTCCTCCTCAACCGGCGCGGCTTCGCCACGCACGTGCAGTGCCGGGCCTGCGGCCACGACGCCCGCTGTCCGCAGTGCGACTTGGCGCTGACGCTGCACGAGCCGGGCCACCGCGGGATCTGCCACGGCTGCGGACTGGTGACGCGCGTCCCCCCCGACTGCCCGGCCTGCGGCGCCCCGGGGCTCGTGCACCGCGGCACCGGCACGCAGCGGCTGGAGGAGCAGGTCCGCGCCGCGTTTCCCGGGCTGCGCGTGGCCCGCATGGACACCGACACGATGCGCGAGCGCGGCAGCCACGAGCGCACGCTCGACGCGTTCCGCGCCCGCGAGATCGACCTCCTGGTGGGGACGCAGATGATCGCCAAGGGGCTCGATTTCCCCGACGTGATGCTCGTGGGCGTCGTCCACGCCGACGCGGCGTTGCACCTGGCCGATTTCCGCGCGGCCGAGCGCACCTGCCAGCTGGTGACGCAGGTCTCCGGCCGCTCCGGCCGCGGCGCCGCCGGGGGCCGCGTCGTCGTCCAGACCTCCACCCCCGACCATCCGGCGATCCGGGCCGCCGCGACGCACGACTACGAGTCGTTCGTGCGCCACGAGCTCCCCGTGCGCAAGGCCCTCCTCTATCCACCCTACGGGGCGGTGGTCCGCATCGTGGTCCGCAGCCTCCGCGACGAGGCGGCGTCGGCATGGGCCGGAACGATCGCCACGGCGCTGCGCGCCGCGGTGACGGCGGCCGGGGCGGGGGGGATCCGCGTCCTCGGGCCGGCCCCCGCGCCGATCACCCGGCTCCGTGACCAGTACCGCTGGCACCTCCAGCTGCACGGCGCCGACGCCGGGCTGCTCCGCCGGCTCCTCCGCACCGCCACCGCGCCGCTCAAGACGCCCGACGGCGTCGCCTGGATCGTCGACGTCGATCCGGTGGAGATGCTGTGACGGCGCCGGGGGGAGGAGGTAGGATGCGGGGCCTCCGCGTGACGCGGGGGTGCGCTGCCCGGGAGCCGTCGTGATGTCGTACCGATCGTTCACCGGCATCCTCGGCGAGACGAGCCTGGAGAAGAAGACCCGCATCCTCTTCGGGCTCTGCCTGCTGGTCCTCATCACCGGCAGCTTCTGGTGGTACGGCAGCCTGACCGAGGAGCTGGTGTACGCCACGACCCGCTCCACCGGCCGGCACCTCGTCGACGCGGTCATGCTCCAGGCGCACTGGAAGACCTGGGAGACGAACCCCCAGCAGACGTCGGCGATCGAGCGGCTCTCGCGCGACTTCCGCAGCGAGCCCTACGAATGGCGCGTGCTCGACCCGCTCGCCGGCCCGGAGGAGCGGCGCGACGAGGGGTACTCGCGGCTCGACGAGGCGATGCTCGAGGAGTTCCGCGAGCATCCCCCCTCCGCCGCCGACACCGGTGACTTCACCCCGCCGAGCGAATACCGCGAGTACCGTCGTCCCCAGGAGGGGGAGTACTACTACTACCAGGCGGTGCGGGCGCGCGAGAGCTGCCTGCGCTGTCACAACGACCGGACGCTGCCGGTGACGGAGCCGGGGGGGGCGGACCCGGTCCGCTACGCCGTCGGCGACCTGATGGCGGTGGTCCGGGTCGTGATGCCCGACTCCGCCACCAAGAAGGCGATCAACCTCAACCGGGCGATCCTCCTGGCGACGGCGATCATCACGGTGTTCCTCGCCATGCTCGCCGCCTACCTCATCGTCCGCTACGTCATCGTCAAGCCGCTCGAACACCTCCGCAACGTCAGCGACGAGGTCCGCCGCGGCAACATCCAGTCCCGCGCGGAGATCCACACCGCCGACGAGTTCGAGGAACTGGGGGTGGCGTTCAACCGCATGCTCCGCTCGCTCGTCGACTCCCAGGAGGAGTTGCAGAAGGTCAACGACAGCCTCGACGGCAAGGTGGACGAGCTCGCCCGGGCGAATCTCCACCTCTACGAGATGAACCGGATGAAGAGCGACTTCCTCGCCACCATGAGCCACGAGCTGCGCACCCCGCTCAACAGCATCATCGGATTCTCCGACGTGCTCGGCTCGATCCAGTCGCTCGACGACAAGCAGCGTCGCTACGTGCAGAACATCCGCACCTCCGGCCGCATGCTCCTCGACATGATCAACGACATCCTCGACCTGGCGAAGATCGAGGCGGGCAAGACCGAGATCCATCCGGTGACCTTCGACATGGAGGCGGTGATCTCCGCGCAGTGCGACATGGCGCGGCCGCTGGCGGAGAAGAAGGACATCGACGTCGCCTACGAGATCGGCCCGGGGCTGGGCAGCGTCGAGCAGGACCAGGCCAAGGTCCAGCAGATCCTCACGAACCTCCTCTCCAACGCCGTCAAGTTCACCCCCGGCGGCGGGCGTGTCGTCGTCCGCGCCCGGCTCGACGACGCACCGGACTCCGGCCGGCCCGAGATCGTCCTCGACGTCATCGACACCGGCGTCGGCATCGCCGCCGACGAGCAGCAGGCGGTGTTCGAGAAGTTCCGGCAGGGGAAGGTGTTCCAGAAAGGGGACGACGCGATGACCCGCGAGGTCACCGGCACCGGGCTGGGACTGTCGATCGTCCGTGAGTTGTGCCGTCTCCTCGGCGGCGACGTGTCGCTCGAGAGCCAGCTCGGCCGGGGGAGCCGCTTCACCGTCCGGCTCCCGGCCCGGTTCTCCGAGGTCCGGGCGACGGTCGCCGCCTGACCGCCGCCATGCCGTCGTCGCCGGCGTCGCAGCGGCTACACTGCCCCTTCCCCGGACGGACGCCCGGGAGGGACATTCGTCACGGAAGGAGAGGCGACATGGCGAAGGCCGCAGCGGAGGTGATCCTCTTCACCGACGGGGCGTGCAGCGGCAATCCGGGGCCCGGGGGCTGGGCGTACATCCTCCGCCATCCCGGCACCGGAAAGGAGTCGCGCGAGAGCGGGAACGACCCCGCCACCACCAACAACCGCATGGAGCTGACGGCCGCGGTCCGGGGGCTCGGGCAGCTCAAACGGCCGACGAGCGTCGATCTCGTCACCGACAGCGTCTACGTCGGCACCGGGATCGCCGAGTGGCTGCCGAAGTGGAAGCAGCAGGGGTGGAAGCGGAAGGACGGCGGAAAGCTCGTGCCGATCAAGAACGAGGACCTGTGGCGCGAGCTCGACAGGCTCGTCACGCTCCACGACGTGCGTTTCACCCACGTCGCCGGCCACGCCGGCCACCCCGAGAACGAAGCCTGCGACCGGATGGCGGTGGCGGCCTACCAGCCGCTGCTTCCGAAGAAGTCCTCGCCACGATGACGACGCCCGGCGACGACGCCCGCTCGCCGCCCCCGCCGGGGGCGGGCCCGCCGCGGAGCCTGGCGACCGCGCTGGAGCGCCTGCCCGGGGTGGGGAGCCTGCGAGCGGAGAAGCTGCGGCGTCTGGGCCTGGTCACCGCCGCCGACGCGTTGATGCACTTCCCGCGTGACTACCGCGATTTCTCCGGTGCCCATGTCCTCTCCGCCCTCGTCGAGGGGGAACACGCCTCGCTCTCCGGCACCGTCGCCGACGCCGCCATGCGCACCACCGGCCGTGGCGGCCAGATGCTCGTGGTGCGCGTCGCCCGCGACGACGGCGCCGTCGACGCGGTGTGGTTCAACATGCCCTTCATGGCGAGGCGTTTCGCCCCCGGGCAGCGGGTGGTGATCGCCGGCGCGCCCAAGCGCGTCCGTGGGCGGTGGGAGTTCGCCCATCCGGAGGTCCGCTGGCTGTCCGACGTCGAAAGGGCCGACGCCTCGGAGTGGCTCGCCGTCTATCCGCTCGCCGAAGGGGTGCTCCAGTCGCACGTCCGCGCCGCGGTGCAGGCGGCGCTCGACCATGCCGCCGACCTGCCCCCCGAGGCCCTGCCGGCGGACCTCCTCGCCTCCAAGGGCCTGCTCCCCATCGCCGAGGCGCTGCGCGAGATCCATTGTCCGTCGAGCCAGGGCATGATCGACGCGGCGCGCCGTCGATTCGTCTACCAGGAGCTGTTCATGCTCCAGCTGGCGCTGCGGATGCACCGGGCCGGTCAGCGCAGCCGGCGGGCCGCTCCCGCCATTCCCTGCGACGCCCGGATCGACGGCCGGATCCGCGCCCGCTTTCCCTTCGACTTCACCCCGGCCCAGTCGCGGGTGTGCGCGGAGATCGTCGCCGACATGGCACGCAGCGAGCCGATGAATCGGCTCCTGCAGGGGGACGTGGGGAGCGGCAAGACGGCGGTGGCCCTGTACTGCGTGCTGGCCGCGGTCGCCGCCCGGGTGCCCGGCGCCGCGGCGGGGCCCGGCGGCCGGCCGGCCGGGTACCAGGCGGCGATCATGGCGCCGACGGAGATCCTCGCTCGCCAGCACGCCGCCACGCTCGAGCGGCTCCTCGGGACCCAGGAGGGGAGGCTTGCGGCGGCCGAGATCGAGGTCGAACTGCTCGTCGGGGGTCTGCCCGCTCCGCGCCGCCGCAAGGCGCTCGAGCGGATCTCCTCGGGGGAGGCTCGGATCGTCGTCGGGACGCAGGCGCTGTTGTCGGGGGAGGCGAGGTTCCGCAACCTGGCGCTGGTCGTCATCGACGAGCAGCATCGTTTCGGCGTCGTGCAGCGCGGGCTCCTCCAGGAGGGGCACACCGATCCGCACACGCTCCTGATGACCGCCACGCCGATCC
>CAWUOA010000161.1:0-7250 GCA_963923225.1 uncultured Planctomycetaceae bacterium | reverse complement strand
CCCTGGATCCGGCCGCCGCCGCCCCCCACGACCACCACCGGAAGCTGCGAGGCGTCGTGGTGGCCGCTCATCATGCTCGAGCAGTAGACGATCGCGGCGTTGTCGAGCGCCGTCCGCTCCCCCTCCTGGACGGCGTCGAGCCGGCGGCAGACGTGGGCCAGCTGCTCGAGGAAGAACTGGTTCACTTTGAGCCAGTCGGGCGTGTCGGAGTGGGAGAGGAGGTGGTGGATCATGTAGTCGACGCCGAGGTTCGGGAAGCGCAGCGACGAGTGGTCGTTGTTGAGCTTGAGCGTGCAGACCCGGGTCGAGTCGGTGACGAAGGCGAGGACGAGGATGTCGCTCATGAGGCGCATGTGCTCGCCGATGTCCTGCGGCACGCCGTCGGCCGGCCGCGGCATGTCGGGGCCGGAGAGGGTCGGCTTCCAGCCCTGCAGCTCGCCGCGCTTCCCCGCCGAGGCGATGCGCCGCTCCACGTCGCGGACGCTCTCGAGGTATTCGTCGAGCTTCCGCTGGTCGCCGCGGCTGACGCTCCGCCGGAAGTCCTCGGCGTCCTCGCGGACCGCGTCGAGGACGCTCGTGTCCTCGCGCGTGGTGTCGTCCTTGAAGAGCCGGTCGAAGGCGAGCGCGGGATAGATCTCCAGCGGCGTCGGCGAGGTGGGGGAGCTCCACGAGATGTGGGAGCTGTAGAGCATCGAGTAGTTCTTGTGGACGCTCGGATTGCTCTTCTCGCAGCCGAGGACGAGGCTCGGCACCTTCGTGGTGCGGCCGTGGGCCTGGGCCACGAGCTGGTCGACGCTCGTGCCCGAGCGAATCTCGCCGCCGCTGGCGAGCGGCGCCCCGGAGAGGAGGTTGCCGGTCTGCGAGGAGTGGATGTTGCCCTTGAGCGCCTCGGCGTTGAACAGGCCCTTGACGAAGTTGAGCCGGCTCTTGAAGGGGGCCATGGGGGCGAGGACCTGCCCCAGCTCCATCGCTTCCCCCTCCCCCTTCGCCCACCACTCCTTGCCGTGGAAGCCGTTGCCGGAGAAGAACACGGCCAAGCGAGTGGGGGCGGTGGCCGGCGCCGCGGCGGAGGGGGCGAGGTCGTCGGCCCACACGTTCCGCGACTCCATCCAGGGCAGCGCCATCGACACGCCGACGCCGCGGAGGAAGGTGCGGCGGGAGAGCCAGTCACGGCGGGTGGGGAGCGTGCTCATGGCCTGTGGACTCCGGATGGGACGGGCTCGGACGGAAGGGAGAAAGCGAGCGTGGGAGAGAAACAACCCTACACCAGGGGACGGGACGGGGGCGAGGGGATCACGGCCCCGCGTCGGCCACCATGTCGCGGCCGCGGATCGTGCGGAACTGCGGGCTGTCGACGATGATCCGGACCATCTCCGCCACGCCGCGGCCGGAGGCCTCCTCGAGGCGCTCGAGCAGCGGCTCGTCGGAGAGCTGGACGCTGCGGCCGAGGGCGTAGCCGAGGAGCTTCTTCGAGAACTGACGGACGACCTCGTCGCGGTGGCTGGCCAGGAGCACCCCGCGGAGGCCGGCCAGGCCCTCCACGTTCACCGTGCCGCCGGAACCGGCGGCACGGTCGGGAAGATCGGCGCGGGAGTCGATCGCCAGCCCGGCGGAGTCGTGCGTGCGGGCGCGGCCGATGGCGTCGAAGCCCTCGAGGACGAAGCCCCACGGATCGATCGACTGATGGCAGGCGATGCAGGCCGCCTGCGTGGAATGCATCGCCGTGAGCTGCCGCTCGGTGAGCCCCTCCGGCGGCACCTCCGGAAGGATCGGAATCCCCTTGGGGGGCTTGGGGAGCTTGCGGCCGAGGAGCGTCTCGGAGAGCCAGGCGCCGCGGAGGATGGGGCTGGTGCGCGAGGCGCCGCTCTGTTTGGCGAGGACCGCGGCCAGGCCGATGACGCCGCCGCGGCCGCGCGCCTGCATCCCCTCGAGCGGCGCCCAATCGCCTGCCGGCTCTCCCTCCGCCAGCGGTTCCCGCGCGCCGTAGAACGCCGCCAGGAGCGGATCGGCGAACGTCCGGTCGGCCGAGAGGAGCCAGTCGACGGGGCGGTTCTCGCGGAAGAGGTCGGCGAAGAAGCGCACCGCCTCCTCCTGCATCCGTCCGCGGAGCGCCGCGAACTCGGGGAAATGGCTCTCGCTCTTCTCGTCGAGCGTGGCGAGATCGGCGACGTGGAGCCACTGGCACCCGAACTGCAGCGCGAGCCGGTCGACCCGCGGGTCGTGGAGCATCCGCGTCACCTGGCCGGCGAGCACCCCGGGCTCGTGGAGCGTGCCGGAGTCGGCGAGCGCCGCCAATTCGGCGTCGGGGATGCTCGACCAGAGGAACGCCGCCAGCCGCGCCGCGAGGGCGTGGTCGTCGACGGGACCGGGCCGGTCGCCCGCCGGGGCGGCCTCGAGGCGGTAGAGGAAGGAGGGGGCCACGAAGACGCGCGCCACGAGCGTCCGGATCGCCGTGTCGTGGTCGATGCCGTCGGCCCGGAGCTGCGCGTGGAGGCCGCGGAGGGCCACCTGCTCGGTGCCGGTCAGCGGACGGCGCCAGGCCCGCCTGGCCAGATCGAGCACCGCCTGCACGTGCACCGGCTCGGCGGCGGCGAGCTCCGACCGGTAGGCCGCGGCCCGGTCGAGGATCGGCTGGCGCAGCGGCTCGAACGCGCTGGGATCGGCGTCCTGGGTGGCGTACTGCCAGAGCTGCTCGTAGGCGTCCACCAGCTGCAGCGCGTCGCCGGAGACGAAGTGCAGCTCGTGCCACAGCCGCTCGAGCTCGGCCCCCTCGGCGTCGGAGAGGATCAGCCGCGAAAGCTCGTGGTCCTCGCGGTGGTAGAGCGTGAGCGTCACCACCTCGTCGACCGGGACGATCTTGGTGTAGCACAGCGCCGCGGGGAAGGTCGCCCGGAAGAAGTCGAACTGCGCCTCGAGCGCCGCGCGCCGCGCCGGATCGCGGACCAGGATCGGGTTGGCGGAGGCGGGGGGCCCGACGCCGTCGGACCACATCCCGCCGCGCGCCGCCGTGGCGGCGCCCGGAGCGGCGGCGACTTCGGCCGGCGCCTCGAGCAGCACCCGGGCCTGGACGGCGCCGCCGGGGCCGCCTCCCACGGGCTCGGCCACGGTGGCCGTCGTGACGAGCTCCGCCCCGGCCACGAGCTCCGCCGGAAGATCGACGCGCACCACCGTCGGTGCCGCGAGGACGAGCCCCGTGCGCTCGACCGGGCCGCCGTCACCGCGGATGCCGAACAGGCCGGGGTCGGGGCTCGTGGCCGCCGCGGCCGCCAGGGCGTCGAGCGCCGGCGGCGCGGTGACGGCCGTGCCGATCTCCGCGCGGGCCGCCGCCAGCAGCGGGCCGGTGAGGCTCGTGAGGAGCCGGTGCAGGGCCCGGTCGGGAGCGTCCTCGGGAAGGTCGCCGGGGCCGTCGCGGAGGAGCTTCTCGACCTGCTCGGCCAGCTCGCGCTTCACGACGACGTCGTCGCTCGAACGCCACCGGTCGAGGAGCGAGCCGCGCGGGATCACCGCCAGGTCCGATTCGTCGCCGTCGGGCTCGCTGACGAAGTGCCAGACGTCGGGAGCGCCCGTGGAGTCGGGATGGGGATTGCCCGCGAGGAGGTCGGGGACGACGTCACGGGCGAGATTCCACTCCCGCGGCGCGTCGCCGCCGGAACGGATCGTGAGGTCGACCGCCGTCAGGTCGCAGGAATGGTCGCGGCCGCCGGGGCCGATCGAAAGGAGCACGACGTCGCCCGGATGGACGACGACGCCGTCGAACGGCCCGACGGCCACCTCCGACTCCCCCTGCGCGCGGCCCGAGGCGAGGCGCACGACCGAGCCGCCGCGCCGCACCTCCACCCCCCAGGAGACGCCGTTGCCGCAGGCGACGTGGGCATGCTGCACCGCGGCGGCGATCGACACGGTGCCGGCGATCGGGCTCTTCCAGGCGAGCACCACGCGCCGCGTCGGCGCCGGGTGGACGGCGAGGCTCCGGGGCTTCATCGTGCCCGGAATCTTCACCGTCTCGTCGGAGGGGTTGGCGTGGACGGAGAGGGCGTCGGCGCCGGTCCAGGCCTTCACGCTCGGATGATCGGGATGCCCTTCCATGCGCCCTTCGATCCGCCCCTCCAGACGCACGTCCCCCTGCCCGGTGCCGAGGTAGCGGAACCAGCTCTCGAGCGCCGCGGCGTCGACCCCCGACCGCGCGGCGAGCTCGGCCGTCGCCGCCGCGTCGAGCGGACGATCGACGCCGGCCGCCACCCCGAGGACCTCCGCCGTCGAATCGACGAGCGCCACGCGCCGCGTCGCGAGCGTGGCCACCAGGGCGCGGAGATCGGCCAATTGCAGGTCGGGCTTCCCCGGCGAGACGACGCGCGGCGACTCGAAGAGGGCGAGCTTCGAGCCGTCGCCATCGCCCGCGCCCCCGGCCACGAACCACACCGGGATCGCGGCGCCGGGAGGATCCTTGGGGAGACGGAGACGGATCTCGCGCCGCTCGGCCAGCGGCACCACGGGCGTCTGCCAGGCCTTCGGCCCGTCGCGCTTGCCGATGTGGCCGATGGTGTTGAACGTCCAGAGGGCCTCCTGCCAGGGATGGATCGCCGCGGCCAGGCGCGCCGCGTCGGCGGGGGCCGCCGTGAGCCACTCCGCCCGCACGCGCTCCAGCGGCAGGCAGGGGGCCGGATCGCGCAGCGCCCCCAGCAGCGCCGCGAGGTAGCGCGGGCTCACGCCGTGGCGGGCCGCCGCCGCCTCGGGCGTGGTCGAGCCCGCGAGGAGGCCGTCGCGCTCGGCGAGCAGCGCCGCCAGGCACTTCTCCAGCGGCAGCCGGCCGCCGGCGTTGGTGTCGAAGGCGATCCCCTGGAGGTTCACGCTCGTGGCGCCGGTGTTCTCGGTGGTGCGCGCGTAGATGCCGCGGATCGAGGCGAGGAGCTCCTCCGTCCAGTCGCGCCTGCTCGTCGCCGGGCTGAAACGGATTCCCGTCGGCGTGAGCACGGCGTGCGCGGCGATCTCCTTGGCGGCGTCGAGGTACTTGGCGACCATCTCCGGCGACATCACCAGCGCCTGGCCGACGTTGGTGAAGCCCTCGCCGGCCGCGCCGTCGGCGGGGAACTCGCGGCCAGGGTCGAGCGACGTGACGCCGGTGAGATCGCGGATCGTCGACCCGTACTCGTAGTTCGAGAGGCGGCGGAGGACGACCGGGCCGGGATCGCCGGCGGTGCGGCCGGCGATCGCGAGGAGCTCCTCGCGGATCGACGAGCGGAGCTTGGCCGCCTCCTCGCGCGACGGCTGCGGCGCCCCCGGCGGGGGCATGGCACCGGCGCGGAGCTGGTCGGCGGCGAGGCGCCAGGGGCCCGGATCGGCGGCCACGTCGGCGGCGCCGGAGAAGCGTTCGAGGTCGACCTCCCCCGCCTTCTCCGCCGTCGAATGGCAGTCGACGCAGTAGCGCCGCACGAGGCCCGCGGTCTCGGCGTCGAAGCCGGCCGCGCCCGCCGGGGCGGCGGCGAACGCGAGGCAGAGCAGGGAAGCGAAACGGGCGGGCGTCATCGACGGTGTCCTGCGGGGAGGCGGCGGGGTCGGTCAGGCGACGACATCGTGGACGACGGTGCCGTGGACGTCGGTGAGACGGAAGTCCCGGCCGGCGTGGCGCCAGGTGAGGCGCTCGTGATCGAAGCCCATCAGATGGAGGATCGTGGCGTGGAAGTCGTGGGTGTGGACCGGCTTCACGACCGAGCGCAGGCCGTGCTCGTCGGTCGCGCCATGGACGATGCCCCCCTTCGCGCCACCGCCGGCCAGCCACGACGTGAACGCCCAGGGGTGGTGCTCGCGCCCCTTGGCGTCGGCGGTGTTGTTGAAGGGGGTGCGGCCGAACTCGGTCGTCCACACGACGAGCGTCTCGTCGAGCATCCCCCGGGCCTTGAGGTCGGCGAGCAACGCCCCGATGGGGCGGTCGACGTTCTTCGCCAGGCCGACGTGGCTCATCATGTCGCCGTGGGCGTCCCAGTTGTTGCTGCTGCCGGTGTCGATCAGCTCCACGAAACGCACGCCGCGTTCCACGAGGCGGCGCGCGGCGAGGCACTGCCAGCCGAAGCCCGTGGTCTGGCCCGGCTCGAGGCCGTAGGAGGCGAGGGTCGCCGCGGACTCGCCGCCGAAGTCGAAGGCGTCGGGCACCGCCATCTGCATCCCGAAGGCGGTCTCGAACGACCGCAGCCGCGTCGCCAGCTCGGCGGCGCCGGGACGGGAGGCGAGGTGCTCGGCGTTGGCGGCCTCGAGGGCCTCGAGCTCCATCCGCTGCCGTTCGGCGGGGACGCGCGGGGCGACGTTGGCCACCGGCTCCGCCCCCGGCACGACGAGCGTCCCCTGGTGGATGCCGGGGAGGAAGTCGCTCGCGTAGACCTGCGTGCCGGCGTAGGTCTGCTGCGGCGCGATGACCACGAACGACGGCAGGTTGCGGTTGAACGTCCCCAGGCCGTAGCTCACCCAGGAGCCGATGCTCGGCCGCGAGAAGGCGAAGGAGCCGGTGTGCATCCCCAGCGTGGCGTTGTAGTGGTTGGAGTGCGAGGTGTGCATCGAGCGGATCATCGCGATATCGTCGACGTGCTCCGCCACGAAGGGAAAGAGCGTGCTCACCTCCGTGCCGCACTGGCCGTGCGGGGCGAACTCCCACTGCGGCCGCTTGAGGAAGATCCGCTCGTATCCGGGCCGGTCCTTGATCTCGGGATGGTCGGCCTTGATCTCCTTGCCGTGATCGCGCGTGAGCGCCGGCTTGGGATCGAAGGTGTCGACGTGCGACACGCCGCCGGTCATGAAGAGGAAGATCACCTGCTTCGCCTTGGCCACGGCGGGGGGGAGGCGCGGCGCGAGCGGGTCGGCGGGGGGCGCGACGCCGTCGGCGCGGAGCAGCTCGGCGACCACGCCGTCCATCAACAGCGACCCGGCGACCGCGGAGCGGAGAAGGTGGCGGCGGTTCATCGGTGGGCCTCGTCGGTGCGGGGGCCTCGGGCCCGCGCGGGAAGGGCTCGCGGATCAGTCGACATAGAGAAACTCGTTGCTCGCCATGAGGACGCGGGCGAGCGCCGCGCGGCGGTCGGCCGCGTCGCCGGGATAGTTCGCGAGCAGGCGCCGCGCCCGCTCGATCTCGGCGGGCCGGGGCGGACGCTGGAAGAGGATCCGCCAGAGCCTGGCGATGCCGGCGGCGTCGTCGGAGCCCATCCGCCCCGCCGCGGCCGCGGCCTGGGCGTGGAAGAAGGGATCGTTCAAGAAGTACAGCGCCT
>CAWUOA010000160.1:0-7263 GCA_963923225.1 uncultured Planctomycetaceae bacterium | reverse complement strand
CGGGGCCGACTCGTACGACACCGTCTCCCACGAGACCGGATGCCAGACGACCGTCTCGATCGGCTGGACGACCTCGATCACCGGCGCCGCCACGAACACCACCGGAGCCGGGGCGAACAGCGGCCGGTCGTCGATGATCACCGCATGTTCCCATCCGGCCCAGGGCGCGGGAGGTCCGCCACACGGGGCGCCGGGCAGCGGACCGTAGGCGACCGGCAGGGCATGGTGATGGTGGTGCCACCAGCCGGCCACGGCGGCATCGATCGGGAGCCAGACGGAAAGAAGGCCGGCCAGCAGGGCACGGAATCGTCGCACGGGACACCTCGCTCGGGGTGGGTGGGGGCCGGGGGAGCGGCCGCTTCGGCGCGTATGCTAGCGGCGGGGCGAACCGCGCCGCAAACGTCCCGGTGGCGAGGGGAAAACACGTCGGGCCGTGATGGCTCTCGCCACCACGGCCCTCGTGGATCGAACTGGTCGCCGCCTGCGAGCGGGGTAGATATCTGCGAGAATGACGCGGATCGGGTCGGGGGACGAGCCCCCGGCTTTTCAGTGGATCCGGATCAACGCAAAGGGTTTGGCACCTCCGACGGAACGCGACGACCTGGGTTCGAAGTTCGGTGTCACCGCGGGGCCTTGGGCTCGTCCGCCGCGGTGGCGTCGATCGGACGAATCCGGCGACAGGAAAGGTTTCGACAGGATCGGCCCGGGGGCTCAAGTCGTTTTCCGCGCTCCCCCGGTTTCCCGCATCCTCCTCACCGCCGGCAGGATCGGCACCGTCCCCCACCCCACACGCCCTCGGCGCCGGGCGCCGTCGCCATGCACGAACGACGACTCACCACCGCCCCCGGGGGCCACGTCCTCACCAACGCCGGCGTCTGGACCCACGACGGCGAGTGGATCGTCTACGACGTCCGCTCCGACGCCGCCGGCAGCCTGTTCGACGGCACGCGGATCGAGCGCGTGGAGGTGGCGACCGGTCGGGTGGAGATCCTCTTCGAATCGCGGCACGGCGCCTGCTGCGGCGTGGTCACCGCGAGCCCCGTCGACGATCGGGTGGTGTTCATCCTCGGTCCCGAACACCCCACGCCCGACTGGTCCTACGGCGCCGCGCGGCGGCAGGGGGTGGTGGTGCGCTCGAGCCGGCCGGGAGAGGCGGAGCCGCTCGACGCGCGCGATCTGGTTCCCCCCTTCACCCCCGGCGCCCTCCGCGGCGGCACGCACGTCCACCAGTTCTCCCCCGACGGCCGCCTGGTGAGCTTCACCTACGAGGACGCCCTTCTCGACCGTGCCGGCGGGACCGCTTCCGAGCGGAATCTCCGCGCCGTCGGCGTCAGCGTCTGCGGCCGGCCGGTCGGCGTCTCCCCCGCGCACCGCCGCAATCATCGGGGCAGCGCCTGGAGCGTGCTGGTCACCGACCTGGCCGACGCCCCGGCGCCGGGGAGCGACGCGATCGAGCGTGCCTGCGAGGAGGCCTGGATCGGCGTCGACGGTTACCGCCGCGCGGACGGCTCGCGGCAGCGCCGGGCGCTCGCCTTCCAGGGCACCGTCGCGGGGAGCGATGGCCGGGGGGTGGTGGAGGTGTTCGTGGTCGATCTCCCCGACGCCGACGCGCCGACGGGCGCCCTCGACGAGCCGGGGCCGGCCGGGGCGCTCGCCGGCACCGAGCACCGTCGGCCGCGGCCGCCGGCGGGAGTCTCGCAGCGCCGCCTCACCCACGGCGCGACGCGCGTCCATCCCGGCCTCCAGGGACCTCGGCACTGGCTGCGGTCGAGCCCGGACGGGGGCCGGATCGCCTACCTCGCGCGCGACGACGAAGGCGTCGTGCAGCTGTGCACCGTGAGCCCGCTGGGGGGCGAGCCGGTGCAGGTGACGCGGGGCCGCGAGAGCATCGCCAGCGCCTTCACCTGGAGCCCGACGGGGGAGCGGCTGGCCTGCGTGATCGGGGAGTGCGTCTGCGCCATCGACGCGCGCGACGGCGCCGTCACGCGCCTCACGCATCCGGGGGACGGGCCCGCGCCGCGGCCGGAGGCCTGCGTCTTCTCCCCCGACGGCCGGGCCGTGGCCTTCGTGCGCCGCCTCGCGACCGCGGCGGGGGAGCACAACCAGATCTGTACGGTGGCGGTACCTGAATGATTCGCGCGGCGAAGGAGCGATCGATGAAGCGACGCTGGCGGAGCATCGTGGCGGCGGCGGCCGTGCTCGCGTGCCTCGGGTGCCCCGCCGGCGCGGCGCCGCCGGGGGTGGTCGTCGACTGGCTGCCGGCCGAAGGGGGGCAGTACGTCGGGTCGCCGTCGATCGTGCGCCTCCCCGACGGCACGCTCCTGGCCTCGCACGACCACTTCGGACCGGGAAGCAGCGAGTGGACGAGCGCCGTCACGGCGGTCTTCCGCAGCGGCGATGCCGGCGCGACCTGGGAAAAGATCGCCACGATCGACGGCGCGTTCTGGTCGAATCTCTTCGTTCACTCAGGCGCCGTCTGGCTCATGGGCCCCACGCACCACCACGGGGCGCTCGTCATCCGGCGCAGCGACGACGGCGGCCGCACCTGGACCGATCCGAGGGGGCCGGCGAGCGGGCTGCTCGCCGAGGGGGAATGGCACACCGCGCCCATGCCGGTGCTCGAACACGCCGGGCGACTGTGGCGCGCCGTGGAGAACGCCTCAGGCGGCACCGAATGGGGCAAGCGCTACGGGCCGGTGATGCTCTCGGCGGCGGCGGGGAGCGATCTCCTCGACCGGGCGTCGTGGCGCTTCACGAACGTCGTCCCGCGCGATCCGGCCTGGCTCGGCGGCCGCTTCGTCGGCTGGCTCGAGGGCAGCGCCGTGGCCGATGCCGACGGCAACGTCCTCGACATCCTCCGCGTCGAGGCGGGCCCGCTCGCTCCCGGCGAGGTCGAGCGGGCGGCGACGGTGCGGGTCGCGGCCGACGGCGCGAGCGCTTCCTTCGATCCCGCCACCGGCTTCATCGACTTCCCGGGCGGGGCGAAGAAGTTCGCCATCCGGCGCGATCCCGCCCCGGGGAAGCCGGTGTGGTGGTCGCTCGCGAGCGTCGCGCCGCCGGCGCTCGCCGGCAAGGGAAAGCCCGCCGGCGTCCGCAACACGCTGGTCCTCCTCCGTTCGGAGAATCTCCGCGAGTGGGAGCGGCGCGCGATCCTCCTCTGGCATCCCGACGTCGCCCGGCACGCCTTCCAGTACGTCGACTGGATCTTCGATGGCGACGATCTCCTGGCGGCGAGCCGGACGGCCTTCGACGACGACGGCGCCGGGGCCCACAACGCCCACGACGCCAACTACCTCACCTTCCACCGCTTCGCCCGCTTCCGCGAGCTCGTCCCCGGCGATTCCGTGGTCGATCCCGCCACGCTCGGGTGGTGAGCCGCGGTGGCGAGGTCCTCCTGGCCGCGCTCCCTACGGCTCCTGCAGGAATCGGATCAGCGCCGCCGCCTCCTCCTCGTCGAGCCGGTCGAGGATCCCCTCCGGCATCAGCGACACGCCGCCGTCGACGAGCGCCTCCACCTCCTCGATCGCCACCGTCTCCTCGCCGGTCGGTGTCCGCAGAAGGAGCGTCTCGGGGGTGCGGCGGGCGACGATCCCGGCGAGGACGCGGCCGTCGGCGAGCACCGCCTGCTTCACGAGATAATCGGGGGAGACGGTGGCGCTGGGCGTGACGATGTTCGCGAGCAGGTAGTCGAGGTCGTGGCGGCCCGAGCCGGTGAGGTCGGGGCCGATCGCGCCCCCCTCGCCATGGAGGCGGTGGCAGACGGCGCACTGCCGGATCCATACCTCCCGGCCCGTCGCCGGATCGGCTCGCCCGAGGCTGTCGGGGTTGAGTCGCTGGCGCCACGCCTCGATGTCCGCCGGGCCGGCCGCGCCGCCGCCTCCCCGAGGGCCGCCGAAGGCCGCCAGTCTCGTTCGGAGGCCTTCGTCGCCCAGGCCGCCGAGCTGCCGGGCGACCAGTGGCGTCAGCGCCCCGGTCGGGAGCTCGCCGCGGTCGATCGCGTCCAGGAGCTTCGCCCCCCAGCCCGCGCGCGAGGCGAGGGCCGAGAGCGCCGCGTCGCGCGCCTGGCCGTCGAGGCGGGGCAGGGCCGCCAGGAGCCGGCCGGCATCCTCCTCGGCGCCGCCTGCGAGCAGGCCGCGGATCGCCGGAAGCGCGAGCGCGGGCTCCGCGAGGGTCTCTCGCGCGACCGCCGCGGCCTCCTCGGCGCGGACGTCGATCAGGGCCTCGAGTGCGGCGACGCGCCGCGCGGCCGGGAGGGCGGGATCACGCGCCACGGCGACGAGCCGACGAGTGCCATGCGCGTCGCCGAACAGGGCGTCGAGCCGGGCGGCCGCGTCGACGATCGAGTCTCGGCGCGGGTCGTCTGCAGGGATCTCCGCGACCGCCGCGCGCACCTCCTCCCAGCCGGCCGGCGTGTCGACCCGGTGCCTGCCGCGCCAGCCGGCGACGAGCCCGGCGAGCGCGTCGTCGAGGCCGGCGGGGCCTTCACCGACCGCGGCGGCGAGGAGGCGGGGCAGCATCTCGCCGGCGTCGGCGGCCGTCAGACGCCGCGCGAACGCGCGCCGCAGCCCCGGCCAGTGGGAGCCCTCGGCCCAGGGGACGTTGGCCGCTTCCCAGACGTCGACGAGCCCGTCGGGATCGCCCGGGATCGCGCCGAGGAGTCCGGTGAAGAGCGACGAGCCGAGATCGTGGTGATCGCCGCCGAGGGCCCGCGGCGCGGCGGTCGAGGGCCCGAAGTCGTGGCCGGAGCCCTCGACGGAAGCCGCGTCCGAGTCCCTGCCCGCGCTCGCCTCGGGCGGGGCGTCGATCGTCGCCGAGACCAGGGCCGCGGCGAGACGCGGTCGGTCGTCCGGCGGCAGTCGTGAAAGCACGCACGCGAGCGCCAGCCGCACCTCGGGATCGGTCTCGGCGATCGCCAGACGCTCGAGGGCATCGAGGATCCTGCCGTGCGGCCGCGGCTCGCGCGGCGGCCTGCCGCCGAGAGCGGTGTCGATCGGCCAGGCATCGGAGAGCAGCGCCACGGCCCAGGAGCGCAGCGCCGGCTCGGGATCGTCGAGGAGCGCGAGGAGCCGTGGCTCGTCGATCGCTCGCAGCGCCCACAGGGCCCACAAGCCGCGGAGGCGCGAGGAGGCGTCGGGGCTCTCGGCAAGAAGCGCGTCGAGCGCCGGCACGACCGTCTCGAG
Source organism: uncultured Planctomycetaceae bacterium (assembly GCA_963923225.1). Taxonomy (GTDB): domain Bacteria; phylum Planctomycetota; class Planctomycetia; order Pirellulales; family UBA1268; genus QWOP01. The sequence goes on along the minus strand of CAWUOA010000160.1, from coordinate 2,083 downwards.
ATCCCCGCGCGGATCGCCCGCGGCACGACGATCGGCCAGCAGCCGGGTCGCCATCCGGGCATGCCAGCGGTCGGCGGCGAGGAGCGACACCAGCGCGGCCGAATCGAGGCTTTCGAGATCGCCGCCGCGGGCCGCCGGCTGCGGCACGGCGTCGCCCGTGTCGAAGGCGAAGCGCCACACCCGGCCGCTCGTGCGATGGACGCCGGTCCCCTCGTGGCACTCGCCGGTGTCGGACCAATCGAGCAGGGCGAAGGCCCGGCCCGGCATCTCCACCAGATCGATGCCCCGGAAGAAGGGATCGCCGAAGGTGGCCAGATCCTCCTCGTGGCGGCCGACGATCCCCGCCGGCGTGGCGTCGAGCCGGTCGGCGTTGATCCGCCGGCCATGGAGGTTGAGCGTGAGGAGCCGGCCGCGGAGGGGCGCGGGCCACCCCGGCTCGTCGGGCACGATCAGGCAGCCGGCGTGGGCGTGGCCGCCGCCCTGGGCGTCGGCCTTGCCGTCGCGCGACGCCGTCCAGTGGAGGCTCGTGTCGAAATGGTCGTGGTCGGCATGGTGGCGGAGCGGCTCGGTGACGTGCGGGTGCGGCTCGGTCGTGTGCGAGCGGGCGTAGTGGGCGCCGGGAAGGACGCGCCACAGGTGGCCGTTGACGGTGTTGGTGAAGAAGCCGGCGCCGCGGTCGTCCCAGTCGAGGCCCCATGGGTTCGTCGTCCCGTGGCACAGCGCCTCGAACGCCTTCCGCTCCGGGTGGAAGCGCCAGATCCCGCCGCGGAGGGGCACGCGCTGGTCCGGTGCGGAGCCGGGGGTGCCGATCTCGCCGGGCGAACTCGCGCCACAGCGCCCATAGAGCCAGCCGTCGGGACCCCAGGCGAGGCCGTTGGCGAAGGTGTGGTGGCTCGTGCGGGAGACGGTGAAGCCGTCGAGGACCTCGACCGCGGCCGCGCGCCGCCGCGCCGGCTCCTCGGGATCGGGGGCGTCTGGCCATCCGGGCGGCGGGAGATGGCCCCCCGGGACGAAGAGGAGCCGGGGGGGGCAAAGGAGCCAGAGGCCCCCGCGGCCGACCGCGACGCTCGTGAGGGTCTCGAGGCCGTCGACGAGCGTCGCCCGATGCTCCGCCGTGCCGTCGCCGTCGTCGTCGGCGAGCAGCACCACCCGGTCGCGGAAGCGCGGATCGCTCTTCAGCGGCTTCTCGGCGTAGGTGAGGTTCTCGGCGACGACGAGCCTTCCCGCGGCATCGGTGGCGGCGGCGACCGGATTGCGGATCGCCGGCTCGGAGGCCAAGAGCGTGATGGCCGCGGGGACGCGGCAGCGGATCGCGGCCAGGGCTCCTTCCGGCGGGAGCGGGTCCCCCGCGTGCTCGGTGTTCTCGGGGGCGACGTCGGCCGATTCGCGAGGCCCGGCCGGCGCGGGGGGCGCGCGGAACGCGCCAAGCGTCGCGCAGGCGACGGCGGCGCGGAGGAACGGCCGGAGCGTGGCACCGCGAAGCGGATGGAAAAACATGCGGCGGGACCCCGAGCACGGGGCCCCGCCGCACGAAGGACGTCGCGGGCGGTGGGGTTCAGGAACACCCCATGCTGTTGCCGCAATTATGGCAGAGGTAGCAGTTGCCGTTGCGGACCGTGATCGCCCCGCAGTTGTCGCAGACGGGCGCGTCGATCTGGAACTTGGCGAACTGCGACTGCCGGTCGCCGAGGTTGGTGCCCGGCTCGAGGACCATCACCCCCGCCTGCTCCAGACGCTTGGCCGACGCCTCGGCGGTGGCCCTCGCCGCGGGCTTGGGAGCCCCTGCCGCGGAGGCCGACGCCGTCTTCGTGGCCCCGCGGGAAGCCGCGGTGCCGTTCGTGCCGTTGACGTGGGCCTTTCCGTGCCCGTCGGCCAGCCCGCTCGCCTTCGTGGCGGCGGGCACACGCTCGCTTTCGGCGTCTCCCTCGGAGCCCGCTTCGGAGCCGGCGGCGGGGGCGTGGTTGCCCCCCGGCCGGTTCGCCTCGCGGAAGCCGGGGATGAACTCGTTGCCCAGCCACCGGAAGAGGTAGTCGACGAGGCTCTTGGCCACCGGGATGTCGGGGTTCTTGGTGTAGCCCCAGGG
>CAWUOA010000159.1:0-7285 GCA_963923225.1 uncultured Planctomycetaceae bacterium | reverse complement strand
GCGATCGCCTCCTGGAGGATCTTGAGCTGGCCGAGGTCGAGCGTCGTGTGGCCGATGCGGTTGGCCGGCACCTGGAGGAGATACTCGAACAGCGCGATCCCCCAGCTGGCGATCGCCGCATACCACCAGGGGCGGGAGTTCAGGTCCTTCAGATGCGCGTACCAGGCGAAGGTCATGAAGACGTTCGAGCAGACGAGGAGGAGGGCGGTCTGGAGGACGACGGGCATGGCAGGCTCGTAACGCGGATCGCGGGAGGACCGGGGAAGGGCAGGGGGAGACCAGATTCCACCGCAGCCCTACCGGCCGAGTCAACGCGATGCCGGGTCCCGCGCGGCGGGCCGAGGGGAGGGAGTGCGCCCAAGCGCGAGGGTTCGTCAGCGCGGGAGTGGTACGATGCGCGGCCGGCTCGTCGCCCGAGCCGCCTCGATGACGCACTCCCTTCCCGGGGCCGATTCCACCATGTTCTTCCCCGCCGAGCCCTTCTCGTCGAGCCCGTCGCGGCGCCGGTTCCTCGTCACCTCGTCGCTGGCCGCCGCGGCGGTGTGGGCGTCTCGGGCCGAGGGGCGGGTGCTGCGGGCGCCGAGATACTCCGCCGATCCCTTCGCGCTCGGCGTGGCCAGCGGCGAGCCCACCGCCGACGGGGTCGTCCTCTGGACGAGGCTCGCGCCCAAGCCGCTGGCCATCGACGGCGGCATGCCGCAGGAGGCGGTGGAAGTGGCTTGGGAAGTGAGCGACGACGAGGCCTTCAACAGGATCGTCCGGAAGGGCATCGTCGCCGCCACCCCCGACTGGGCGCATACGGTGCACGTGGAGGTGCCGGGGCTCGAGGCGGGGCGGGGCTATTCCTATCGCTTCCGCTCTGGGAGTGCGACGAGCCCCGTCGGACGGACGCGGACGGCGCCGGCGGCGGGGGCGACCCCGGAGCGGGTCCGCTTCGCCTTCGCGTCGTGCCAGAACTGGGAAGAGGGCCTCTTCACCGCCTACGAGCGGATGGCGAAGGACGACCTCGATCTCGTCCTCCATCTCGGCGACTACATCTACGAATACCCGGCGCGCGAGGGACGCGTCCGCCGCCACGGCCCGCCGACCGACTCGCTCGCCGGCTTCCGCCAGCGCCACGCCCTCTACAAGACCGACACGCTGCTCCAGGGCGCGCATGCCGCCTGCCCGTGGCTCGTCACCTGGGACGATCACGAGGTGGAGGACAACTACGCCTCCACCAATCCAAATCCGGCGGATGCCACCCCCGAGACGCTCCTCGCCCGCCGCGCCTGGGCCTACCGGGCCTACTTCGAGCACATGCCGCTGCGGGCCGCGAACCTCCCCGACGGCCCCCACATGAAGATCTACCGCCGCGTTCCCTGGGGGCGCCTGGCGGAGTTCACGCTTCTCGACACGCGGCAGTACCGCACCGACCAGCCCTGCGGTGACGGCAACAAGGCCCCCTGCGGTGAGGAGATGGCCGACGACGCCTCGCTCACCGGCGCCGAGCAGGAGGCCTGGCTCCTCGACGGCTTCCGGCGCTCGACGGCCACCTGGAACGTCGTCGCGCAGCAAGTGATGATGGCGCGCATCGACCGCACGCCCGGTCCGGGCGAGACCTATTCGATGGACCAGTGGCCGGGCTACGAGCAGGAGCGGCGCCGCATCCTCCGCGCCTTCGGCGAGCGGCCCGCCGCCAATCCGCTCGTCCTCACCGGCGACATCCACAGCCACTGGGCCAACGACCTCGTCGTCGACTTCGACGGCGGGCCGACGCGCGTCGTCGGCGCCGAATTGGTGGGGACGTCGATCGCCTCCGGCGGCAACGGCACGGCCAAGCCGGACGGCCTGGACCTGCTCCTCGCCGACAACCCCTGTCTCAAGTTCCATTCGCAGAAACGCGGCTACGTCCGCTGCGAAGCCGACGGCGAGGCCTGCCGGGCGGAGTTCCGCGTCGTCGACTTCGTCGACCGGCCCGGCGGCACCGTCTCCACCGCCGCGGCCTTCGTGGTGGAGAACGGCCGGCCGGGGCTCGTCCCCGCCTGACGGCTAGCGGTGCGTCGTCCCCTTGAGGACGGGGCGCGTGCGCCAGTTGGCGTCGGGGCCGAAGCGGAGGTTGATTCCGGAGTGGCCGGCGCCCGCATCGCCGTAGACGCCGCGCACGATCGCCGTCTCGACGAGCGGCGCCGCGATCGCCGCGACCAGGAACCACGCCGCGGCGCGGCGCACGAGCACGCCGATCGCAGGCCCGGCGTCGTGAGCCGGCCCGGCTGCCGTCACCGCCGGCACGAGGAGCGCCAGGAGCGTGATCGCCACGGCGACGACGAGGATCGTCCCTTCGGTGAGGAGACGCTGCTCGGTGAAGCCGGGAAGGGCCTTGGCGAAGTTGCCGAGGGCCATCGGCCAAAGCAGGAGCACCAGCAGCAGTTGTGCCCGGCCGAGCCAGTCGCGGGGCACGAGCGCCAGCGGACGGCGGAGCTGGCTCCAGGCGAGGAACGTGAACCCCGCCGCGGCGATGCCGAAGAACAGCTCGAACCACTGTCGGGCCGACAGCGCGAGGGCGCCGAAGAGCGGGGCCCGCATCGATTCGGGGAGCGCCCGGTGGCCGTCGCGGAGGGCCGTCCAGTCGGCGACGTTGTCGACGAGGTTCGCATGGAGCAGCCACGGGATGACGAAGAGCACGCAGACGAGCTCCGTCCACCTGCGCCGCGGGCCGGTGTCGTCGGCTGCCGGGAGGCGCGTGCTGAGCAGGCCGAGGGCGACGGCGACGCCGAGGCCGTTGACGAAGCCGTAGGTCTGCTCGAGGAAGCTGTGCCAGTTGGCCTGTTGCCAGTGGCGCCACGCTTGAATCGTCGCCGGGTCGGCGGTGAGCGCCGCGTTGCCCGGCGCCACCATGAGGAGCTTGAGGAGCGCCGTGGCGCTGAAGCCGAGGCCGCCGATCGTGCCGGTGACGAGCATGACGAGAGCGACGGCGGGGAGTTTCTCGGCGCGGCACCACGCGAGCGCGGCCACGACCAGGCCGAGAACGCCCGCCCAGTCGTCGCCGCGCGGCGGCGTCATCCGCACGCCGAGGAGCACCGGCAGGAGGAGGAAGCCGCCGAGCCACCCCAGCGCCAGCCACAGACACAGCCGCGTGCCCCCTTCGAAGCGGCCGTGGCGGAAGATCCACCACACGAGGCCGCCGGAGGCGCCCGCGAGCGCGCCGAGCCAGCCGGCGATCGCGGGGAGGATGCCGGGCCAGTTGGTGACGAGCTGCTCCGTTGGAAAGGCCGACGTGTCCCCCTGCGGCCGCACGAGCAGGTCCCAGAGGAGGCCATCGAGCGCGGCCGAGTGGAGGATCGTCTGGAGAAGCGCGCCGGAGGCTCCGCCGATCGCGACGGAGAGGAGCAGACGCGGCAGGCCCGCGCCGCGCCGGGAGGCGAAGTGCATGACGAGCATCGCGATCGTCACGCAGGTCGCGTCGAGCCAGTCGCTGTCGAGCCAGTAGAGGGGGCTGTCCTGGCGGCGCATCGAGGCACCCGTGGCGGTGGCATCCTGGACGGCCGCGAGCACCAGCGGCGGGATCGAGAGGGCGGCGAAGGAGACGAGCAGCGCCGGAAGGAGCGATTGGAGGCGCTGGCGGTCGAGCGCGAGCGCCAGCGCCGTGCCGCCGCCGCCGAGGGCGGCCCAGAGGAAGCCGATGACGAACAGCCCGGCGAAGCCCCAGAGCTGGCTCTCGAGCTGGCCGGAGTGGGTGTAGCCGATCACCTGCATGTAGCTGATCGAGCCGCCGAAGGCCCAGCCGACGGCGCCGAGGAACGCGGCGAAGGGGACGCGCGCGAGCCAGTCGGCGCGGCGCGACACGATCACCCCCGCGATGGCGGCCAGCGCCCCCGGCACCATCGCGCCGATCTCGTGGCCGTAGTTGCCGCGGATGCCCCAGCCGAGCGAGAGGGCCAGGGCCACCGTGACCAGACCCATGGGGGCCAGGAGCGGCGAACGGTCCGCGGAGAGGGAAGCGTGGGTGGTCATGTGGGAAGGGAGGGGCGCGCGAGGGGCAGTCGCGCGAAGGAGGTGAGGGATCGCCACGCCCATTCCATGGGCCCGAGCCGGTAGCGCGCGAGCCACCAGCCGCTCCAGGCGAGCTGCACGACCCAGATGCAGGCCACGATCGCGGCCAGGCCGGCCCGGGGAACGCTGCCGTAGAGGCCGAGGCCCCAGCCGGAGAAGAGGATCGTGCACAGGAGCGACTGGGCGAGGTAGTTGGTGAGGGCCATCTTCCCCGCGGCTTCGAGCCACTCCGCGAGCCGGCCGAGCCGGCCGGTCTTCCAGCCCCACAACAGCGCCGCGGCATGCGCGAGCGACAGCAGGAGCGATCCGACGAGCTCGAGCGGCAGCACGACGCGCAGCGTCGTGGGGATCGAGATTCCGCCGCGCAGCGAGAGCATCAGGGCCAGCCAGGTCAGCGGCAGGCCGGCGAGGTAGAGCCAGCCGGCGAGGCGGCCGTAGGTGGCGGCGTCGAGCCGGCCGGTGAGGAAGCCGGTCTTCGCCAGCGCCATGCCGAGGACCATCGGCCAGCCGAGGGCGAGGAAGCCGAGGGCGAGAAGGCCCGCTTGCGGCCCGATGAGCGATCGGAAGCGTTCCGCGACGCCGGCCAGATACCCCTGCTCGCGGTGTTCGCGGATCGTGCGCGTGACGAGCTCGGGCCGAGCGCCGCGGCGGCGCATGGTGGCGATGCCGCGGTGGGCGTCGAGGAGCCGGGCGTCGATCCAGCCGAGCGGATCGGCGGGGCCCGAGGAAGGGGCTGCTGCTTCCTTCGGTGCCGTGCCTTCGGCGTCCGTCTCCTCCGGGGGCGACTCCCCGGGAGACTCGGGCTCCCCCACGGCGCCGTCCGCCGGGGCAGGCGGCGCGTGGGCGTCGGCCTCGGCCAAGAGCGCCTCGAGGCGCGCTTCGACCGCACGGCCGCGGGCGTCGATCCGGTCGATGATCGCCGGGGCCGCGGCCGCGAGGAGAAGCGGGATGACGAACAGCACCGCCGCGATCGTGAACAGACGCCGCGTCGCACAGTTCCGCAGCGGCCAGAGCCACAGGCCCACCGACGCGTAGGCGAAGAGGATGTCGCCGGTCCAGAGGAGCCAGCCGTGGAGGGCGCCGAAGAGGAGCAGCCAGGCCATGCGCCGGTAGTGGAGCCAGCCGGGGCCGACGCGGCCGGTGCCGGGCCGGGCCGCCGCGAGGAGGACGCCGGCGCCGAAGAGCATCGAGAACAGCGTCCGCATCTTGTTGTCGACGAGGAGATCGGCGAGCACGAACTCGCAGAGATCGGCGGGGCCGCTCACGGCACAGACGCGGATCTCGCCGAGGGGCCAGGCGGGGCGCGGCTCGCGCAGCCGCGCCCGGCGGCGCCGCTCCCGCTCGAGCCTGGGCATGCCCTTCTCCTCGCGGGCGATCGCCTTCGCCTCCTCCTTCGGGTCGGCGACCGGGCCGATGCTGTCGGGGGCGTAGTAGGGCAGCGCGGCGGAGACGTAGGCGGCGTCGGGCCAGGCGAACGTCATCACGTTCATGAGGAGGATGCCGCACAGCGCGAATCCGCGGAGCAGGTCGAGCGCGGGGAAACGCTCGGGCGGCGGCGCCTCCGTGCCGGGGGCGATCCCTGGTGTCGACTCGGCGCTCGAGGATGCGGTCATGGGAGCCCTGAGGCGGAAACGGACTCAAATCGTACGTCGTCCCGCCGGACGCGTCATCGACGCCGGTGGGGGGCCGGCCGGACCGTCGCGGCCCTCTTCACCGGCCGGCCCGGGTCGGCGATGATCATGCGTCCGCCGGGGGGCTCGCGGGTGGACGCCGACTCTTTCCTTCGAGGAGCAGCGATGCATCGCCTCGTTCTTCTGCAGTCGCTCCTCGCGGCCGCCCTGTGCCTCCCCGGCGCCGTGGCCGCGGCCGCGCCGCGTGCCAACGTCGTCCTCATCGTGGCCGACGATCTCGGCAACGCCGATCTCGGCTTCCAGGGGGGCCGGGACGTGCCGACACCGCGGCTCGACGCCCTGGCGGCGTCGGGTGTGCGCTGCACCGCGGGCTACGTGTCGGGCCCCTACTGCAGCCCGACCCGCGCGGGACTGCTCACCGGCCGTTACCAGCAGCGCTTCGGCCACGAGTTCAATCCCGGCCCCCCCACCGCGGCCAACGTCGAGGTGGGCCTTCCCCTCTCGGAGCGGACGCTCGCCGACGTCCTCCGCGGTGCCGGGTACCGGACGGCGCTGGTGGGCAAGTGGCATCTCGGGCATGGCGAGCGGTACCAGCCGCAGAGCCGGGGATTCGACGAGTTCTTCGGATTCCTGGGGGGAGCCCATCCCTACGAGCCGGCCGGAGGTGTGGAGACCGGCCCGAACGCCATCCGCCGGGGCCGGGAGGCGGTCGACGAACCGGAATACCTGACCCGCGCCTTCGCCCGTGAAGCGGTGTCGTTCATCGAACGGAACGCCGAAGGGCCCTTCTGCCTCTGCCTCGCCTTCAACGCGGTGCACGCTCCGCTCGAGGCCCCCGACGGGGAGGTCGACCCTGCCTTCGCACGGCTGGGGCCGCGGCGGCGGATCTACGCTTCGATGCTCGCCGAACTCGACGCGGCGGTGGGACGGGTGCTCGACGCGCTGGAGGCGAAGGGGATCGCCGACGACACGCTCGTCTGCTTCATCAGCGACAACGGCGGCCCGCCGGGCAACGCCTCCGACAACGGCCCGCTCCGCGGCCACAAAGCGTCGACGTGGGAGGGGGGCGTTCGCGTGCCGTTCGTGGTCAGGTGGCCGGGAACGCTCCCCGCCGGCACGATCTACGACCGGCCGGTCATCCAACTCGATCTCTTCCCCACCGTGCTCGCCGCGGCGGGAATCGACCTTCCCGACGGCCATCCCATCGACGGCGTCGATCTCCTCCCCTGCCTGTCGGGCCGGTCGAGCGTGCCCCCCCACGAGCGTCTGTACTGGCGATTCGGGAATCAGCGGGCGATCCGCTCCGGCGACTGGAAACTCGTCGAGGGAAAGGGGATCGACGCTCCGATCCTCGTCAACCTCGCCGAGGACCCGTCGGAGTCGACCGACGTCTCCGCCGATCATCCGCAGGTGCGCCGCGAGCTCGAGGAAGCCTGGGCGGCGTGGAACGCCGGGCTCGTCGAGCCCTCGTGGCGCGAGCGTGCGAAGAACGCCGCACCGCGCCGTCGTGCCCGGCCGCCGGCCCTCCCCTCCTCCTGATCGACGGAGCGTTTCCCGTCCCGGGGACCGTCGTCGGCGGTCCGCTCCGGGTGTCGGCAGTCCTCCTTGGACGCTCGTGTCGG
>CAWUOA010000158.1:0-7296 GCA_963923225.1 uncultured Planctomycetaceae bacterium | reverse complement strand
TACCAGCGACGGCCCCCTTGCCGGGAGCCTTGCCGACGCCGCCGGAGCTGGTGAGCGTGAACTGCCCGGACGACGAATCGACCGTGCCCGAGGCGATCGGCCCCTTGCCACCGACGGGATAGAGGGAGATCTGCACGTTGGCAGGCACCTTGCCGCCGATCGTCAGCTTGCCGGAGACCGGGTGGAACGAAGGGCCCGCCTCACCGCAGCCAACGGCAGCGGCGAAAAGGAGCAGGCCGGCCACGAGGACCGGGCGACTGATCGACACGGTGGGGAGTCGGCGGGGGGTCGGAGATGCCATGGGGAGCGATGCTTTCGTGGACTGTCCTGGTGCAGCACTACGGATCTGGACCAAACCTACGGGCGGAACAATCGGAAAGTTCGCCGGCCGGAGCGATCCCCGGCGGCAGAACCGATGACCGCCGATATTCAGGTCATGGAAAGCCACCCCTGATTCATCGGCCACATCAGGCCGCGGAGCAAATAATTGCCCGCTCCCCGATACCCACCCACACCGAAAATCTAATTCCCCCCACCGACTGTCGTCAAGGGATTCGCACGCCCCCCTGGACGGCGGATCGGGGGCCCCCCCCCTTCGGCACGACGCCACCGGTTCTCCCATCACCGCCGGCGGCGGCCCCGATCTGCTCGATCCGACCGCGGAGACGCTCGGCGATGTCCCGGTCGCCGCAGGCCCCGACGTAGGCCCCGATCTCGCGGAGCACGTCAGGCGGCATGGCCCGGACATCCGGTGCCTGGAGGATCCGCTTGCGCAGCGTCCGCCCGTCGGCGGCCAGGCGGGTCAGCTTGGCCGCCTCCTCCCCCTGCCCCCGTTTGCGGAGCACCGCGGCGAGTTGATGCTGGGACAGAAAATCGAAAGGTTCGATGGCCAGCGCCCGGCGGTAGGCCGCCTCCGCCTCGTCCGATTCCCCCCCCTGGTCGTGAACCCAGCCCTTGAACCGCCAGAAGCGGTTGTCGGACTCGGCTTCGGGGGGGGCCTGTCCCAGGAGCTCGGTGACCATGTCGATGTCGCCGCGGGTGGTCGCCTTCTGGAGAAAGTAGGCGAGAAGCTCGAGATTGCCCGGGAACCGTTCGAGGAGCTCGCGAAGCCGGCGATCGTGCTCCGGCTCCACTTTCTCGTCGGGCGACTCTCCCGCGACGTCGTCCTCGAGGCCGGCGTTGCTGACGAATCCCCGGGCGGCGGCCACGAGGAACGTCTCGTCGTCGGGCGCGGCCTGGAGCCAGTGCGAGTTGACCGAGAGGGTGTTGGAGAGCGTCATCCAATCGGAACCGACGAGGTAGACGTACGTCTCGGGAAGTTCGGCGCCGCGTTCGATCGCCCGGCGGGCGTGCTCGGCGAGCCCGGCGCGATCGAGCGTGATGCAGTCGTAGAAACAGAGTCGACGGTGCGCGTCGACGTTGCCCGGATCCTGGGCGAGGATCCGTTCGCAGGTCCGGGCCGCCTCGTGCGGGTCGCGGAGATCGCCGAAGAGCAGATCGACCCGGTCGCTCAAGCCGGTGATCGTGAGCGGATCGCCGTCGGGGAGACTGGCGAACGTGTCGGCCGCCTCGCGCTGCTTTCCCTGACCGAGCTGGGCCTCGGCGAGGAAGAAGATCGGGGCCGCCTCACCCGGAGCCACGCCGGCCCACTCGCGGGCCAGGCGTTCCTCGTCGGCGTAGCGTCCCGTCTGATGGGCCCGTTTGCACTCCGCCTCGAGCACGCGGGCCCGGGAATCGTTCCAGCCGACGATGCCCCGCACGAGCAGCAGCGACGCCGCCACGACGCCGGCTCCCACCAGTGCCACCCGCACTGGCGTCCAGCGCCGGCCGGCGGAGACGGGGCGCGGGCCTCGGCCGGCCGCCGGCACGGCGGTGACGCCGGACGCGGGGCCACGATCGGCGGAGGAACGACGGGATCTCGACATGGCACGGCCGCAGGGATCGGAACGGCGCGGAGAATCACGCGCCGTTCCTTCCGAGGATAACAGACGTCCGCAGGGGCCCCGAGTCGTCCGGGGGGCAGTTTCAGTCGAGCGGATGCCGCCGGAAGAAGTCGAGGATCAGCGGGTTGGCGGGGAAGCCGAGCGCCGAACTCCCCAGATAGAACGAGTCGGGGCGGCGGCCGGGCCAGGTGTGCCCGGCCCCGTCGATCCGATAGAGCACCACCTCGGCCTCTTCGGGGCGTCCCCAGGCGAGACGCTCGATCGAGAACTCGGCGTCGGTGCTCGCCAGCGCAGTCCGCACCGGGACCGGGTCGAGCCGGTTGGCACGCACCCAGTCGAGGAGGCCGTCGACGATCCCGCGGTGATGCGTCCGTGTCGGGCTGCGCCGACCGACGCCCCCCTCCCAGGGTGTGAACTGATCGAGCGTGCCGTGGAAGCCGAGCACCGGCACCGGCCGCGAGGGGGCGATCGCCGGAAGTGCCAGCGGGCCTGCGACCGGGGCGACCGAGGCGATCCTGCCTGCCATCTCCGCCGCGACGCGGTGCGCCATCATCGCGCCGTTGGACATGCCCGTGGCGTGGATGCGCCGCGGGTCGACCGGCAGCGACTCGGCCAGCCGGTCGAGGAGCCGGCCCACGAAGGCGACGTCGTCGATGCCGCGCTCGACCGCCTCGCCGCAGCAGTTGCCTCCGTTCCAGCCGAGCAATCCCGGCCGGCTCCCGGTGCCGGCCGGGTAGACCACCACCGCCTCGGCCGCGGCGGCGAACTCGTCGAGCCCCGCGAAGCTCCGCATCTGCTCCGGATGGCTGCGACCGCCATGGAACGCCAGGACCACCGGCCAGCCGGCGGCGGGAGGCGCCGTGTGCGGCACGCAGGCGATCGCCCGGCGCGGGCCGTCGGGGGAGGGGACCTCGATGGCGACGTCGAGCGTGTCCGGGTGCGGCCCGGAGGCGGATGGCATCGGCGGGGTTCCGCGAGGGGGGGAAGGGCACCGCGGCCCGGAGTCCCGTCGGGGAGCCGCGGTCGCCGCGGGCGCCGGATCGTTTTTACACTGCGTCGGCCGACCGCAGCGCCGCTGCGACAGGACCGCCGCCACCGAGGTTTCGCATGCACACCGATCCGGCCCCTCTCCCGGGGACACTCCGCGCCCCGGCACGCGTCGTCATCGACCGCGTCGCCCCCGAGGTCGACGGCGGGCGGTTCGCCGCCAAGCGGGTGGTGGGCCGGAATCTCGTCGTCTCGGCCGACATCCTCTGCGACGGCCACGACGAACTCGACTGCCGCCTCCGCGTCCGGCCCGTCTCGGCACCGGGGGGGTGGACCGAGGTGCCGATGGCCTGCACGGGCAACGACCGCTGGGAGGCGGCGGTGAAGCTCGACCGGATCGGCGCCTGGGAGTTCGACGTCGTCGCCCGGATCGACGCCTTCGGCACCTGGCTGCGGGATCTCGGCCGCCGCATCGACGCGGGGGAGCCGGTCGAGGCGGAGCGGGAGGCGGGGAGGGAACTGGTCCGCGCCGCGGCCGGCGCCGCCACGGGCGAAGCCAGACGCCGACTCGAGGAGGCGCTCCCTCTGTTCGACGCCTCCGACTGGACGCTCCGCGTGGCCGACCTCGCCGAGCCGGTCGCGGAGGCCTCGCGCCAGGGCGACGACATGACGGTGCGGCTGCCGGTGCCGCGGCCGGTGTGGGTCGATCGCCGCAGGGCCGCGTCGAGCGCGTGGTACGAGGTGTTTCCCCGATCGTGGTCGGGTGAGCCCGGCCGGCACGGGACGTTCGCCGACCTCGCCCGACACCTCCCCTACGTCCGGACGATGGGGTTCGACGTCCTCTACCTGACACCGATCCACCCCATCGGCCGAGCGCACCGCAAGGGGCGCAACAACGCCGTCACCGCCGCTCCCGGCGACGTCGGCAGCCCCTGGGCCATCGGCGCCGAGGAAGGGGGCCATACGGCCATCCATCCGGCCCTCGGCGACTTCGCCGACTTCGCCCGCCTCCGCCACGCCGCCGCCGATCTGGGCATCGAGTTGGCCCTCGACTTGGCGCTGCAGTGCGCGCCGGACCATCCCTGGGTCCGCGAGCACCCCGAATGGTTCCGCCGACGGCCCGACGGCTCGATCCGCTACGCGGAGAACCCGCCGAAGAAATACCAGGACATCGTCCCCTTCGACTTCGGCTGCGCCGCCTGGCGCGAACTGTGGGCCGCCATCCGCGACGTGGTGCTCTTCTGGGTGGAGCGGGGGGTGAAGATCTTCCGCGTCGACAATCCGCACACCAAGCCGTTTCCCTTCTGGGAGTGGCTCATCGCCGCGGTCCACGCCGACCACCCCGACGTTCTCTTCCTTTCCGAGGCGTTCACGCGGCCCAAGACGATGTTCCGTCTGGCGAAGCTCGGCTTCACCTGGTCCTATACCTACTTCACCTGGCGGACGGAGCAGGAGGAGACGGCCGACTACCTCGCCGAGGTCACGACGCCGCCGCTGTCGGACTTCTTCCGCCCGGCGTTCTGGCCCAACACCCCCGACATCCTCCACGCCTCGCTCCAGGAAGGGGGCCGGGCGATGTTCGAGGTGCGGCTGGCGCTGGCCGCGCTGTCGGTGGGCACCTGGGGGATCTACGGCCCGGCGATGGAGCTCGTCGAGGCCGCCCCACGCGAGCCGGGAAGCGAGGAGTACCTCGACTCGGAGAAGTACCAGCTCCGCCACCGCGACCTCGACGACCCGCGTTCCCTCGCCCCCTTCATCACCCGGCTCAATCGGCTGCGCCGTGACGAGCCGGCGCTCGCCTCCGACGCGCCGGCCGTGCCCTGCGAGATCGACGACCCCTGGCTCCTGGCTTGGACGCGTCACGACGAGGCCAGCGGCGACGTCGTCCTGGTCGTCGTGAACCTCGCGCCGTCCGCCGCCCGCTCCGGCGCCATCCTGCTCGATCGCGAGGCCGCCGGACTGGCCCCCGACGGCGATCTCCTCGTCACCGGATTGCTCGGCGACGGCGAGGTGCGCCGCGTCGCGGTCGTTCGACCGTTGCGGGTCGAGTGCCCGCTCTCCTCCCCGGTGATCGTCCTGCGCCTGGCCACGATCCCTCCCCCGGAGCCTGACGAGGAGGAGGCATGACCGACGCCCGGCTTTCCCCGGCCGACTGGCCCACGCTCGCCGCACGAATCGCCGCCTGGCTTCCTGCCGCCCGCTGGTTCGGCGGCAAGGGATCGGCCCCGTCCGCGGTCACGATCCACGACGCCGTGCCGCTCCCTGGCGGCCTGGCGCTGGTGCTCGTCGACGTGGCCGGACCGGCCGGCACTTCCCCGAGCCGATGGGTCGTGCCGGTCGATCCCGCGAGCGGCGCCGACGCCGCCGCCGACGGCCGCTTCGCCTCCTGGGTGGTCGCGGCGGCCTGCGGGGGGCGGGCCTTTCCCGGCGAGCATGGCCGGCTCGTCGGCGCGGCGATCACCGACGGCCCCGCGTTCGCGGGAGCGTGCCGGGCTTCACCGCTCGGCGGCGACGCCTCCAACACCTCGCTCCTGGTCGTTCCCACCGACGCCGCCGCCGGCCATGGCGGCATGGTGCTCAAGCTGCTGCGAAGAGCCACCGCGGGGGAGAATCCGGAAGTCGAGGTGGGGCGCTTCCTCGCCGAGTCGACCCGCTGGCGGGGCACGCCGCGGCTGCTCGCGTTCCTGCGTTACGAACCCGACGGAGACGACCGGCCCGCGGAAGCGCCCTCGACGATCGCCACGCTCCACGCCTTCGCCCCGGGCTGCGACGGCGCCTGGGAGCGAGGCCTCGCGCTGGCCGCGGCCGCGGAGGGCTCGGTGACCGCGGCGCTGACGCCCCTGGCGGGGAAGCTGGGGCGCGTGACCGCCGAGATGCACGAGGCGCTGGCGTCGCGGCCCGACATTCCCGCCTTCGCACCGCGGGCGGCGACACGCGCCGGCCGCGAGGCGCTCGCCGAACGCCTCCGCGCGAGGGCCGAAGGGGTGTTCGCTCGCCTCGGCCGAGCCGGACTGCCGCCGGAGACGGCGTCGCGTGTCGGGCGGCTGACCGGGGCACGGGCCGCGGTCGTGCGCGTGCTCTCCGCAGTCGCCCGGGCGGGCACGACCGCCGCCGACATCCGTGTCCATGGCGACTACCACCTCGGTCAGGTGCTCGTCGACGCCTCGGGCTCGACGCTCCTCCCGATCGACTTCGAGGGGGAGCCCGCCCGCCCGTTGGCCGAACGCCGCGAGCCTTCGAGCGCCGCGAAGGACGTGGCCGGGATGTGCCGGTCGTTCGACTACCTCCTCCGCCAGGCGGCCGGCGCCCGCGGCCGGGCCCCTGAGGATCCGGCGCCGCTCGTGGCGGCCTTTCTCGACGGCTATCGCGATGCCGCGCGGGGAGCCGCGTGGTGGCCGGCGGAGCCGCGCGAGGAGTCGGCGCTCCTCGACGCCTTCGTCCTCGACAAGGCGCTCTACGAACTGGCCTACGAACTCGACAACCGCCCCGACTGGGTGGCGGTGCCCCTGGGGGCCCTCGAAACGCTGCTGACCATATTCGGCTGACGGAGCGGGGTCGCGCGCGTGCCGCTCATCCGCGCCGGGGGGCCTTGCTGCCGTCGGGAAGCACCGCCACGTCGAAGATTCGCAGGTTGTCGAGCCACTCGAGCATCTCGGGATCGGTGAACAGCCTCGGAATCACCGCCCCCGCCTCGAGATGGCCGAAATAGAGCTCGGCTTCTCCCTGGAGACGGTCCCCCACCCGGCTGGTCACCCGCACGAGTGACCCGGCCGGCATCGTCTCCACGATCTCCGCCTCGAAGCGGAGCACGTCGCCGGGGATCGCCTCGAAGTGGAACGTCGCCGAGGCCACCTTGGCGAGCACCACCTGCTTCTCGAAGTCGAGGTGGTCGGCGACGAGGATCCCTCCGGCCTGGGCCATCCCCTCGAGCACGAGCGTGGCGGGAGCCAGCGGCGTCCCGGGAAAGTGATCGTGGAGATGTTCCTCGGCGAGCGTCACCGCCTTCACGGCCGTGGCCCGACGGTGACGGACGAACTCGGTGAAGCGATCGATCCAGAACCAGCGCATGGGGCGGGGCAGCAATGGGTGGAAAACGGACCGGGGCCGGGAAGCCTACCGGCCGGGGCGAGTCCGGTGGAATGGGCTATTTGGCACGTCGCCGGCAGGGAACGAGGGCGACTGCCGCTCGGAAGGAGGCCGCTGCCATGGAGTCAGGGGAGCGCCGCCAGGGGCGGCTGGGGGGATCGGTGGCGCGCGGACTGCACGACAACCAGCCGAAGGAGGGGGGCGGAGGGAATTGCAGGAACCGCAGTCCCCCCGAAACTCGAAAATCCGAAATCGGGTGTCCGGTTTGGACGGTCGTTTA
>CAWUOA010000157.1:0-7330 GCA_963923225.1 uncultured Planctomycetaceae bacterium | reverse complement strand
TCCGCTCCCTGAGGATGCCGGGAGACATCCAAAACGAGCCAGCCGCCTCCACGGCGGCCGCGCGGTAGCCGGTCTCCTCGGCCAGTTCCCGGGCCGCCGCCGCCGCCAGCGGCTCCTCGCGGTCGAGCGTTCCCGCGGGGAGTTCCAGGAGCGTCCCGCCGACGGCCACGCGCACCACCTCGACGAGGCAGACCTCGTCCTCCGACACCAGCGGCACGACGACCACGCTTCCGGGATGCTCGACGACGTCCCGCACCCGGACCCCGCCGGCGTGGCGTTCGAGCCTCCGCACGACGTCGAACCGTGTCGCACGGAGCAGCACCTCCCCGTCCATTCCCGCATCTCCGTCCACCATCGTCACCGGTCCTCCATGGCCCCGAGCACGACCTGCCGGGCGGCTTCCCCCGCGACGCGCCACGCCACGCCGGGGCGCAGCGCCGTCACTCGCACCAGCGCCAGCCCGAGCCAGCCGCCGTGCCGCGGCGAGGGCCCCACGGAGGTCACGACGCCGACGGCGTCGGCGTCGCCCTCCACCTCCACCTGCGCGCCGGCCCGCGGAACGTCCACTCCTCCTCCGTGGACGCCGACGAGGCGCCGATTCACATGGCCGAGGGCGTCGAGCCTGGCCACGGTCTCCTGGCCGAGATAACACCCCTTGTCGAACGCGATCGCCGCTCGGTCGCGCCCCAGTTCCTGGGCCAGGGTCCGGGGAAGGATGTCGGCGGGGGAGGGGCGGCCGTCCTCCCGACGGACGGCGTCGATCGCCTCGGGCGACGCCTGCGTGATGCCGTCGTCGAGGAAGCGGCCGACGAGCGCCTCGCGCTCGCCCTCGGGCACGACGATCAGGAACGATCCCTCGCCCCCCCAGCTTCCACGGAACACCGCCGCCTGCACGCCCGCGCACCGACCGGGAAACTCCCCTTCGGCCAGGGCCGCCGTCCGCTCCGCCTCGTGCCCGAACGGCGCCGCGGGCACGGCCGCGCCGGCGCGTTCGAGCCACTCGCCCGCACCGGGCCCGCCGACGAGAAGCCACCCCAGGCCGGCGGCGGCCTCGGTGACGCGGAGGCGTTCACGGATGTGGTAGCGATCGAGATGTGCCGCGAGGCTCCAGGCCGCCGAGCCGTCGCCGGAGGGCGCCGGATCGGAGTCGATCCACACGCCGTCGGCGCCGCGGAACACCGTCCCCCAGAGGAGCACCTGCCCGCGGGCGTCGAGGAAGAACGCCTCGCTGCCCGACCGGGGGGCGAGCCGCGATATCGCGGCGGTGCAAAAGGCATCGACGAAGCCGACGGCATCGTCGCCCGACACGACGACCGCGGACCGCGGGCCGAGATCGCCCCAGGCGATCCCTTGGCGAAGCTCGCGGTAGCCGGCGGGCGGAGAGGGGACGGAGGAGCTCGAGGTGATGGTCACGGCGGTGCCAGGGGGAAGGGGGGCGGCGATCCCCCGGCCAACGGGGGCCTTCCGCGAGGCGATGCCCGGAGCGTTCGCCGGAGCGGCCGGGGACCGCCCGCTACGGTGATGGGCCCGGTGCGGCGGTGTCAACGAGCGGGCGGAAATTTTTCCGACCGGAAGCGAACGGCTTCCGCCCGGCCCCCGTACTGTCTCCTGTCCCATCGCCCCGCGACGGGGCCGGTGCGAGGCAGGCTTCCCGCCGCCGAGACACTTGTCGATCCAGATAGAGTTCTCAGTCCGGATTCCCCAGGCAAGGCGGGGTCCGGTTCTGGCGAGCGGTTCCGCGTCCGTCTCTCGTGCTCGCGTTCCCCGATTCAGAGGTCCGCGCCCCCGGTCTGTCCATGCCCGGGGAAAGCGGCGCCGCAAGGAGGTATTTCGTATGGCCACCGTCCAATGTGAACCCGGCTCCCTCGACGGCTTCGACGACGGCGACGTTGGCGGCCGTCACCCCTTCGCCGTCGCCGACGCCGGAATTTCCGACGTGGTGCGGGCCGAGCGTGATTACCTCCCCGCCGGCATGGCGCCGGCCCCGCGCGAGCGTCGGCCGCGGAGGATGCACAAGCGATTCCACCGCCTCGCCGAGGTCCGCGAGCAGCAGGGAGTCACACAGCGAAACGTTTCGCGGCGTCTGGGCATCGACATGGCCGAGGTGCGCCGCCAGGAACAGGGGGAGACCGACCTGCGGATCAGCGATCTCCTCAACTGGCAGGAGGTCCTCGAGGTGCCGATCGCGGAATTGCTCGTGGAGGCCGAAGGCCAACTGTCCGGGCCGGTCCTCGAACGATCGCGGATGGTCAAACTCATGAAGACCGCCGCGGCGATCCGCGAGCAGACCGAGGGAACCGCGGCCCACCGCCTGGCGAACATGCTCGTGGGACAGATCCTGGAGATCATGCCGGAGCTCCGCGACGTGACGCCCTGGCACAACGTGAGCCAGCGGCGGACCCTCGACGACGTCGGCCGCACCGCCCGCTGCCCGATCTCGGAGGACGTGTTCAGGAGCTGAAGGGGCACGGGCCGGGCCGGGTCGGACACGGGGTGCCCGAGCAGGCGGGATCGGCCGCGAAACAGGGGGGTCCGGAGAGGCTCACCAGGCTCGGACCGCCGCCGATCGCCTTGTGACGGCCGATCATCGGTCCTAGGATGGCGAGGTCGTTTCATCCGCCGCCCCCGAGAGGTTCTCCCCCGTGTTCTCGCTCATCGGTGTGCTGGGCATCTCACTGGTGCTCTTCCTGGTCGTCGCCGCCACCGCCGGGGTCGTCTTCGGCGAGTGATCCCCGCGCGTGCGATCGGAGTGGGGACGCCGCGCGGGAGGCCGTGGCCCCTGACACCATCACGCCGAGGAACGCCCCCAGCGTTCCTCCGAGCACCAGCCACGCGGTGATCGCCAGGCCGACGTAGTCGCGGAGCCACACGCGCAGTGGCGGCTCGGCACTGCGCGGCACTTTGCGTTGCACCGGCCCCTCGACTCCGGTCTGCTCGCCCATGTCGCGACGGAAGGCTTCCCAGTCTTCCTGGACGGCGTGGCTTCCCAA
This sequence comes from uncultured Planctomycetaceae bacterium, assembly GCA_963923225.1. Taxonomy (GTDB): domain Bacteria; phylum Planctomycetota; class Planctomycetia; order Pirellulales; family UBA1268; genus QWOP01. The sequence goes on along the minus strand of CAWUOA010000157.1, from coordinate 4,340 downwards.
TTCCTCGAGCCACGCCCCACGGACGCGGAGCAGGGCCGCCGGCGGCACCGCCATGAGCAGGCCCCAGGCGAGCAGGAACAGCCGCAGCGGCCACCGCCGTCGCACACCTGCGTCAGGGGCGGCTTCCGGGAGACGCGGGGGTCGGTCAGGCATCGGCACGGCCTCGACGAATGGGGTGGTGGAGGGCATTGTTCCAGCGCCGACACCCGTGGCAACCGGTCTGGCGGCGCCCCGCGGACATTGCTACCGTCCCCTCCTTCCCGAACCACCGGCCCCCCCATTTCCGCCTGACATTCCGTCCTGAGGAACCGTTCGCGTGAAACCGGTCACCCCCCCGAACAGCCGCCGCTGGCTCCCCGTGCTGGTCTGCCTGGTCGCCGTCGTCGCCGCCGATGCCCGCGGCCAGAACGGTTGGCTTCCGACCTCGTGGTTCTCTCCCGCGGAGGGGGACGGCAAGGCGATGTACCCCCTCGCCGAGAAGGACGGACCGTGGCTCGTCCTGGCCACCACGTTCCGCGGCGAGGGCGCCCGCGACGACGCCCGAAGGCTCGTCCAGGAGCTCCGCCGGACCCACAAGCTCAAGGCCTACACGCACGAGAAGTCGTTCGACTACACCGGCACGCAGCCCGGCATCGGGCTCAATCCCGACGGCAGCCGGAAGAAGATGCGGTACGCCAACGCGGAGAACGTCGTCGAGGTCGCCGTCCTCGTGGGCGACTTCGCCTCCTTCGACGACGCCCGCGGCCAAAAGATCCTCGCGAAGGTGAAGTCGCTCCGCCCGGAATCACTGACCGGCGATTCCGGAAAGAGCCAGGCGTTCTCCGACATGCGCAAGGCCCTGGGGCTCGAGCGGAACGCCGCGAAGGGGCCGATGCACCTGGCGTTCGTGATCCCCAACCCCCTCCTCCCCGAGGAGTTCTTCTCGCGGCAGCAGGTCGATCGCTTCGTGCTCGACATGAACGCCGACGTCGAGCACTCGCTCCTCGACTGCCCCGGCCTGTGGTCGGTGCGGGTGGCGACGTTCACCGGCTCGGGCACCTTCGACCAGAAGGCGATCGAGGCCGGGAACGAGGACGTCGAACTCGAAGGTCGCCTCGTGCAGGCCGCCGAAAAGGCCCACCGCCTCACCGGCGCGCTGCGGAAGGCCGGCTGGGAGGCGTGGGAATACCACGACCGCGAATCGAGCATCGTCTGCGTCGGCAGCCTCGACTCCAAGACCGTGCCCGGCCCGCAGAACACGGCCACGGTCCACCCCGAGATCGTCCGCATCGTGCGGGAGCTCGGCCCCGACCCGACGCGGCTGGCCACGGGCGTCGTCCTCCCGCGCACCGTCGACGGCGTGATGCTCGACGTGCGGCCGTCACCGATCCAGGTGCCGCGCGCCCCGCAGGGCTGGCGGTGAACGACATGCCGCGGACCCTGCACCCGCCGCGCGAATTGGTGCTGGGGACGACCAACGCCGGCAAGGTGCGGGAACTGGCCCTGCTCCTCGAACCGCACGGGATCCGCGTCCTTTCCCTCCGCGATTGCGGCGGCGGCGCGGCGATCGAGGAGACGGGGAGCACGTTCGCCGAAAACGCCGCGCTCAAGGCTTCCGGGCAGGCGCGCACGCTCGGGCGCTTCGTGCTCGCCGAGGACAGCGGGCTGTGCGTCGAGGCGCTCGGCGGCGCGCCGGGCGTGCACTCGGCTCGTTTTTCGGGCACCGGTGACGACGAGGCGAACAACGATCTGCTCCTCGATCGCCTCGCCGGCGTGCCGGACGGGCGACGCGGAGCCTGGTACGCCTGCCACGCGGCACTCGCGGCCCCGGACGGGCATGTGGTGGCGGTGGCCCAGGGCACCTGCCACGGGTCGATCGGCCGAGCGAGATGCGGTGCCGGCGGATTCGGCTACGACCCGCTGTTCGTCATCCCGGAGTACCACCGCACCTTCGGCGAGCTGCCCCCGGCGGTGAAGTCGGTGATCAGCCATCGCGCCCGGGCGATGCGGGCGATGCTGCCGGAAGTGCTGCGTCAGCTCGACGGCTGAACGGCCGCGGTGCCGGCCGCCGCCAGACGGTGGCCGATCACCCTCGAGACGTCGCCGGTGCCGTCGATCCTTCCCCGCAGCCGCGCCGCCGCCCGGGCGAACCCGTCGAGACCGGCGACGAACGCCGCCACACGCTCGACGGAGGCCTGCTCGAGGGGGCAGGATTCGCCGCACCCCATCGCGGCGAGGAACCAGGCGCTCATCCGCTGCTCGGGACGCGCCGCCTCGGGGAGTGCCAGCACGGGCTTGCCGAGGTGGAGCGCCTCACCGACGAGCTGGCTCCCCGCCGCGGCCACCACGGCCCTGCAGCCGACGAGATCCTCGACGAAGCGCCCCCCTTCGTCGTCGTGAAAGCCCAGGGGCCCGAGCGGGTCTCTCGCACCCAGCCCGTAGACGCGCACCGGCAGGCCACAGTCGGCCAGTGCCGCGAGCGTCGCGAAGGGGGTGTGAGGGCGGAGGCGGCTGACGAGGAAGCCGCGGTCCTCCGGCACCGCCTCGCGAATCTCGCGACGCACGAGCGTCCCCACCTGCACGACATGTTCCCAGCCCGGCCGCAGCGGCGGACGGAAGAACGCCGACACCACCGTGTCGGTGGCGCCGATGGTGCAGGCCGCCACGGCGTGCCCCATCATCCAGGCGCGCCACCGGAGCCACCCCGGCAGCCCGCCCAGGTCGTAGGCCAGGAGGAAGTGCCGGTGGTCGACGCTCGCCACGGGGACTCCCAGCCTCGCGCAGGCACGCGGCAGGGCCGGCTCACAGTCGACGATACCGAGGTCGGCTCCGAAGTCGTCCAGCTCGCCGATCAGCCGCTCGACGAGCGGCCCGAGCGTCCGGGCGTGGTAGTCGCAGCCCGCGGAGATCGTCTCGAGCAGGTCGGGACGCCTGCCCGCGGAGCGGACGACGAGCCCGGTGATCGCGTGAACATCCACACGCCCGGGGAGCCCCTCGGCGACCCGGCGGAGGTACGGCAGGGTCTCCGTCGGGGCGTAGACGCGCACCTCGTGGTCCCCCGCGAGACGCTCGAGCATCGCGGCCGCGCGCGTCGCGTGTCCGCGCCCCTCGCCGCTCAGGCTGATCGCGATCCGCGCCATCGGGCGACTCCGCCGGTCCTCACGCCTCCGCGATCGCCAGCCGGACCGCGAAGCGGATTGTGATCACCCGGAACGGATCCGGCCAGCCGCGACGCGGGGCGGAGGGCTTCCGGCCCCCGGGCGACGGAGCCTAAGCTGACCTGGTTCCGCGCGGTCGCGACCGCGCGGAGGCTCGCCACCGACGGAGGGGAGGATGGGAATTTTCGCCGCCCGCACACGACTCGTCGGAGGCTTCGACGTGGCCTATTCCCCCTCGTCTCCCCGCGCGGTGAACCCGCTGCCGACGGCCATCCTGCTCTTCGGCGCGCTGTTCTCCTCCCTCTCCCTCGAGCCCGCCGCCAGGGGCGCCGATGACGCCGATCCGGTGGCGACGGTGGGGGACACGGTGCTCACCGTCTCCGATCTCGAGCGCACCGTGCGTCGCCGCTCGGCCGGCCGGCCGAGCGGTGACGCCGCTGTGGAACGGGCGCGGGCGCTGGCGGAGCTGGTCGACGAGGTGGTCCTCCGCGCCGAGATCGATCGTCGCGGCATCGCCGCGACCGATCGAGAGATCGACGACCGGATGGCGGCCCTCTCCCAGGATCTCGCCACCAGGAAGTCGAATCTCGACGCGTTCCTGGCGGATCAGAAGCTCGACCGGACGTCGCTGCGGCAGCGACTCGCGCTCGACATCGCCATGGCCCGACTCGCGGCGGCGCTGGTCACGCCGGAGGCGCTCGAGCGGGCGCGCCAAAACCACCACCGGGAGTTCGACGGCACCCGCGTCCGCGTCGCTCACATCGTCCTCCGGCCGAACGGGGCCGACGGCCCGCGGGCCGTGGCCGAGCTGGAGACGCGGGCCGCCGCGATCCGCCGCGCGATCCTGGAAGGAGAGCTCACCTTCGCCGAGGCCGCCGCACGCCACTCCGCCGGCCCCAGCCGGCACCGAGGCGGTGACATCGGCTTCATCCCCAGGCACGGGCAGCTCTCGGAGGATTTCGCGCGGGCCTGTTTCGCCCTCGACCGGGGAGAGGTGTCGCCGCCGATCGCCACACCGTTCGGGGTCCACCTGGCCACGGTGTTGGAGGCCGACGAAGGGTCGATCGATCCGGCGCAGTTCCGCCCGCAACTGGAACGCCTCGCCGCCCAGTCCGAGATTTTTCGCTTGCTCCGGGAGTGCCGCGGGGCGACGACGATCACGGTCGAACCCGGGTACGAGATCGCCGAGGAGCAGGCTCCGTC
>CAWUOA010000156.1:0-7336 GCA_963923225.1 uncultured Planctomycetaceae bacterium | reverse complement strand
CTCTTCGAGCGCTTCATCAGCCGCGAGCGCCGCGAGGCCCCCGACATCGACGTCGACTTCGAGCACCACCGCCGCGAGGAGGTGATCCAGTACGTCTACGACACCTACGGCCGGTCGCGCGCGGCGATGACCGCCGAGGTGATCCGCTACCGGCTGCGGTCGGCGGTGCGCGACATGGGCAAGGCGCTCGGCCTGTCGCTCGACCGGCTCGCGCGCGTCGCCGAGGTGCTCGACGCCGGCGACCGGGCCGACCGGCTCCCCGAGCGGCTGGCCGAGGCGGGGCTCGATCCCGGGGGCGACACCGGCACGCGCCTCGCGGCGCTGGTCGGCGAGCTCGTCGGTTTCCCGCGGCACCTCGGCCAGCACGTCGGCGGGATGGTGATGACGCGCGGGGAGCTGTGCGACCTGGTGCCGATCCAGCCGGCGGCGATGGAGGGCCGCTCGATCGTGCAGTGGGACAAGGACGACCTCGACGAGTTGGGAATCCTCAAGGTCGACTGCCTGGCCCTCGGCATGCTCACCGCCATCCACCGGGCGTTCGATCTGGTCGAATCGAGCGGTGGCCCGCGGTTCACGCTCGCCACGGTGCCGGCGGAGGATCCGGAGGTCTACGAGATGGTGTCGCGCGCCGACACCGTGGGGGTGTTCCAGATCGAGAGCCGGGCGCAGATGAGCATGCTGCCGCGGCTCAGGCCCCGCTGCTTCTACGATCTGGTCATCGAGGTGGCGATCGTGCGGCCGGGGCCGATCCAGGGGGGGATGGTGCACCCCTACCTGCGGCGGCGCTCGGGCGAGGAGGAGCCGACCTACCCCAGCGCCGCGATCCGCGAGGTGCTCGAGAACACCCTCGGCGTGCCCCTTTTCCAGGAGCAGGCGATGCGGCTGGCGGTGGTGGCCGCGGGCTTCACGCCGGGCGAGGCCGACCAGCTCCGCCGCGCGATGGGGGCCTGGCGCCGTCCGGGGGTGATCGACGAGTTCCACCGCCGCCTCGTCGACGGCATGACCTCGCGCGGTCTGTCGGCCGAGTTCGCCGAGCAGGTCTTCGCCCAGATCCGCGGCTTCGGCGAATACGGCTTCCCCGAGTCGCACGCGGCGAGCTTCGCGCTCTTGGTCTACGTCTCGGCCTGGCTCAAGCGCCACCATCCGGCGGCGTTCACCGCGGCCCTCCTGGCCAGCCAGCCGATGGGCTTCTACGCGCCGGCGCAGCTGGTCCGCGACGCCCGTCAGCACGGCGTGCGCGTGCTGGCGGTCGATGTCAGCGCGAGCGACTGGCACGCGGGGTTGGACACGGCGGGCACCGGGGGGAGCGTGCCGGAGCCGGCCCTGCGGCTGGGCCTCGAGCAGGTCCACGGCCTGGGGGAGGCGGAGGGGGGACGGATCGAGGAAGCCCGACGCCGGGGGCCCTTCGCCTCGATCGACGACCTCGCCCGCCGGGCGGAGCTCGACCGCGCGGCGCTGTTGCATCTGGCGCGGGCGGGGGCGCTCCTGTCGCTCGGCCTCGACCGGCGGCGGGCGGTGTGGGAGGCGCTCCGCCAGCGCGATCGCCCCGACCGGCGGCCGCTCCTCGGGGCCCTCGACGACGACGACGAGGACGATCCCCTGCTGCCGTCGCTCTCGCCGCGCGAGGCGGTCCTCGCCGACTACCGCACGTCGGGCCTCTCGCTCGACGCCCATCCGCTCCAGTTCGACCGGGCGGGGCTCGTGCGACGTGGGATCGTGACGGTGGCCGAGGCTGCGGACTCCCACGAGGGCCGGCGCGTGGCGGTGGCGGGGATCGTCCTCTCGCGGCAGCGGCCCGGCACCGCCCACGGCATCGTCTTCCTCTCCGTCGAGGACGAGACGGGGCCGGCGAACGTCGTCGTCCGTCCCGAGGTGTGGCAGGCGGCCGAGCCCGGCGCCCGCCGGGCCGCGGCCGTGGTGATCCTCGCACGCGTGCAGCGCCGCGCCGGCGTCGTCCATCTGCTGGCGACGCGGATGGAGGCGCTCGAGCCGGACGGGGCCGGCGTGGAGGAGACCGGCGCCGGCGCCAGCGACCGGCTCCCCCCTGCCCCGGCCGCCCGGCTCCCGCGGATGTCCCGCGACTTCCGTTGACCGGGGGCCCGCGGCGCACGGCGCTGGTACAACGGGGCCATGAGCCACTCTTCCACCGCTTCCGTGACCCGCACCGACCTCGGCCTCGGCCCCGTCCACCGCGGCAAGGTGCGCGACTGCTACCGCCTCCCGGACGGTCCGGACGGCGGACGGATGCTGATCGTGAGCACCGACCGGATCAGCGCCTTCGACTGGGTCCTCCCCACCCCGATCCCGGACAAGGGCCGCGTTCTCACGGCGATCTCCGCGTGGTGGTTCGACTGGCTCTCGCGCGGGCCCGATCCGGTGGCCCACCATCTCGTCACCACCGACGTCGAGCGGATGGGGCTTCCCGCTCGGATCGACCTCGCGCCGCTCCGCGGCCGCACGATGCTCGTCCGCGCCGCCGAGGTGATCCCCTTCGAGTGCGTGGTGCGCGGAAGGCTCGCCGGCTCGGGGCTCGCGGAGTACCGGCGCCAGGGCACCGTCTGCGGCGCGGCGTTGCCGGCCGGGCTCGCGGCGGGCGACGAGCTCCCCGAGCCGATCTTCACGCCGGCCACCAAGGCGGTCACCGGCCACGACGAGAACGTCTCCTTCGACACGATGCGGGAGCGCGTGGGGGCGGAACTGGCCGACGAGCTCAAGGCGCGGAGCCTCGACGTCTTCCGCCGCGGAGCGGCGCACGCCGCCGCCCGGGGCATCGTGCTGGCCGACACCAAGTTCGAATGGGGCCGCACCGCCGACGGCCGGCTGATCCTCGTCGACGAGGTGCTGACCCCCGACTCCTCGCGCTTCTGGCCGGCGGGGAGCGTCGGCGGCGGACGCGTGCCCGACTCGTTCGACAAGCAGTTCGTCCGCGACTGGCTCGAGTCGAGCGGATGGGACAAGTCGAGCCCGCCCCCCGCGCTCCCCGACGAGGTCGTCCGGCGGACGCGCGAGAAATACCTCGAGGCCTGCCGGCTCCTCACCGGAGGCCTGCCGGACGGCGTGGCGGGGTGAACGGGGCTGCGGGCCGGTGACCGACGTGCCGGTAAACCGGCGACGCCGCGCGGCTGGCGGGAAAACGCGGGGCGCACTGCCCTAGGGAGCGGACCGGGGGCGAAGATAGAATCGTTCGGTTCGGCCGGACCGGCGTCGGTTCCCGTCCCTCCTCCGCCCCCATTCCTTCTCGCGCATGCTCCGCTACTGGACCGCCGGCGAATCCCACGGCCCCGCTCTCCTGGCACTCGTCGACGGCTTTCCCGCCGGGTTGACGGTGGACGGGGCCGCGATCGACGCGGAGCTCGTCCGCCGCCAGGGGGGCTACGGCCGTGGAGGCCGACAGCGTCTGGAGACCGACTCCGTCCGCTTCCTCTCGGGGCTGTGGCACGGCACGACGCTCGGCAGCCCGCTGGCGATGGAGATCGTCAATCGCGACGCCAAGCTCGAACGGCTCGAGGAGGTGGAGCGGCCGCGGCCCGGCCATGCCGACCTCGCCGGCTCGATCAAGCACCTCGGCGGCGTGCGTGCCGTCCTCGAGCGCGCCAGCGCCCGCGAGACCGCGGCCCGCGTCGCCGCCGGGGCGCTGGCCAAGCAGTTGCTCGCCCGCTTCGGCATCGGCGTGGCGGGATGGGTCACGAGCCTGGGGGGCATCGAGCTGGGCACGCGCGAGGGGACGCTCGACGAACTGCGGCGTCTCCGTGACTCGAGCGCGATCTACTCGCTCTGGCCCGAGCGTGACGCCGAGATCACGGAGCTCATCGACCGTGTCGGCAAGGAGGGGGACACCCTCGGCGGCATCGTCGAGACGCGGGTCGACGGTCTGCCGATCGGCCTCGGCACGCATGCCCAATGGGACCGCAAGCTCGACGGCCGTCTCGCCCAGGCGGTGATGGCCGTGCAGGCGATCAAGGGGGTCGAGATCGGGCTGGGCTTCGAGGCGGCCCGGCGCCGCGGCTCGCAGGTCCACGATCCGATCCTCTACGACGCCACGGCCCGCGATCGCAACGACCTCGGATTCACCCGTCCCACCAACAACGCCGGCGGCCTCGAGGCGGGCATGACCAACGGCCAGCCGTTGGTCGTGCGCGGGGCGATGAAGCCGATCAGCACCCTCCGCAAGCCGCTCGGCAGCGTCAACCTGAGGACGAAGCAGCCGGAGGAAGCGGCCTACGAACGGAGCGACGTCTGTGCGGTGAGCGCCGCCGCCGTGATCGTGGAGAGCGTCGTGGCCTTCGAGGTCGCCGCGGCGCTGGTCGACAAGTTCGGTGGGGACAGCGTCGAGGAGATGGAGGCCCGGTACGACCTCTATCGGCGACTCGCCCAGGGGCGCTAGCGTCGGCGGGCCAGGGACGGCCCGCAGGTTTCGGCGGGCCCGGGGCGGCCCGCGAGTTTCGGCGGGCCGGGGCGGCCCGCAGGATGGAACTGGAAAGCAGGCCACAAGGATGTTCGTCGCCTGGCAGGCCGAGCGGACGCGCATGGTGCGGCGGCTGTTCATCGCCGCCTGCCTGGTCCCCTGTGCGGCCGTGGCTGGCTGGGCGGCATGGCGGCACGGCGCGGGCCACCGCGACGGGCTTCGCACGAGCCTCGAGGAGGCGCTCGGCACGGGGCTTTCCATCGGGCGGGTCGAGCACCTCCGTCCCGGGTGCGTGCGGCTCGAACGCGTGGCCGTCCAGGACGACCGGGGGCGGACCGTTCTCCGGCTCGATGCGGCGGAGCTCGAATGGTCGGCCGGCGAGGTGCGGTTCCGCGTTCCCGCCCTCGATCTCGATCCGGCCGTCGCGGCGATCGCCGCGGGCGCCGCGCGGGACTGGCTCGCGGAGCCGCGGCGCTTTCCCCGCGACGTCGTCGTCGAGATCGGGGAGATCCTCTCCCCGCCGCCTCCGGGCCCGGCCGATCCGGCGCCTCGCGGCCTGCGGGTCGAGTGCGTGGCGGCGCCGACCGGCCGTGCGGTGCGAGTGCGCACGGAACCGGAGGGAGGGGACGGTCTGGTCGTGCAGGCGTTCGCGGGCCACGACGGGGAACCGTCGCGCGTGGAGACGCACGGAGTCGCGGTGGCGTCGTTGCCGATCGAGGTCGCCGCCGCGCTCCTCGACTGGCCGGAACTCCCCGAGGCGACGGGTCCGGGGGCCACGCTCTCCGGCACGCTCGCCACCACGATCGCGGACGGGAGGCTCGCCGGGACGTTCGCCGGGGTGCTCGACAGGGTCGATCTCGCCGCCTGCACCCGCCGACTGCCATTCCGTGCCGAGGGGGGCGTGCGCGTGGCGATCGAAGGCTGCCGCGTCGAGGACGGGCGCCTCGCCGAGCTCCGTGCGACGGTGACGGGGTCCGCGGGAGCCGTCGAGCGGACGGCGCTCGAGGCGCTGGCCGGCGCGCTCGGTGCCCGGCCCGGCGCCGCCTGGCCGACTCGAACGGCCACGGCGTCGTTCGACCTTCTCAGGGCCCGGATCGACCTCGATGCCGACGGGCTGCGGGTCAGCGGGGTCGGGAACGGCGCGATCGTCTCGCGGAACGGGGCCGCGATCCTCGAGGCACCCCCGAACGCCGTGCCGGTCGATCGCATCGCCTGGGCGCTCTCTCCGCCGGCCGCGGCGCAGGTGCCGGCGACGGCGGTCACGGGTTGGCTCCTCTCCGTGCTTCCCCTGCCTCGTTCGGCCGACGCCGCCCAGGCCCGGCCCGCAGCCCCGCGTCGCTAGCCGCCCGATCTGGGCTGGAGGGGGACAAGCGATTCAAACCGGCCGATTTTGACCGGTTTTTGACACTGAATCGACCCCTGGCTGACCCGGTGGCGGTGGCAAGCCGGGGGAAATGCATCACAGTAAGACCTCGTCCAGCGATGGGGCGGCCCGGAGCCCCTCCCGCGATCGGTGCATCGCCGGTCGTCGGCAGAGACTCCTCGAGCGAGCCGAACCATCTTCGCTCCAGTGGCGTTCGTCCGATTCGCCTTCTCCGGCTCTCCAGCCGTGCGAAGGCCCCCCCCACGGAGGTCGGCCCGACGAGGGCCCGGCCCGACATGACGTCGAAGACCAGCCGTCACCACAAGAAGCACAAGCCCGCTCATCGAGAGGCCGGCGGATCGTCCGCCGCGGTCCTCGCTCCGCCGCGCGGCGTCGATTCCGGTGCCATCGACGTCACCTCGGACGAGTTCGCCTTCGGCCGTTCGGCGATCGACGGTCCGGAGAGTCTCGCCCCATCGGACATGCAGGGGCTCAACGGTGGGGCCTCCGCCGATGGCTCGCGGCTGGCGGGCGAGGCCGAACCGCTCACGCGTCCGGCCGGACAGCACTGGACCGACCTCGACTGGCCGGTGGTGCTGTGGATCGGGGCGATCCATCTCGCCGCCCTCGCCGCCCCCTTCTACTTCACCTGGTCGGGCCTGGCGATCTGCCTCGGCCTCTGCTGGCTCACCGGCAGCCTCGGCGTCTGTCTCGGCTACCACCGTCTGCTGACGCACGGCAGCTTCTCCACCTCGCGGCCGGTGAAGCTCTTCTATGCCTGGATGGGCGGTGTTTCGGGCGAGGGTTCGGCCCTCTACTGGGTCGCCAACCACCGCAAGCACCACGCCTTCAGCGATCTCGACGGCGATCCGCACTCCCCCAACGACGGCGGCCTCTGGGCCCACATGCTGTGGATGTTCCCGCGCCGTGACCCGGCCGAACTCGACGCCCACTGCCGGCGCTGGGCCCCCGATCTCTACAAGGACCGCGGGATCCTCTTCCTCCACAGGACGTTCCTCCTGTGGCATTTCCTCATCGGCGGCGCGCTGCTCTGGGGCGGCTACGCCCTCTACGACTGGCGGACCGGGATCTCCTGGCTCCTGTGGGGGCTGGCGGTGCGGATGGTGTACGTGTTCCACGTCACCTGGTTCGTCAATTCGGTGACCCACATGTGGGGTTACCGCAACTACGAGACGACCGACAATTCGCGCAACCTGTGGTGGGTCGGACTGCTCGCGTTCGGCGAGGGGTGGCACAACAACCACCATGCGTTCCAGCGGATGGCGAAGCATGGCCACCGCTGGTGGGAGGTCGACACCACCTACTGGGTGATCGTGCTGATGGAGCGTCTCGGGCTCGCCTGGAACGTCGTGAAGACTCCCCGGGGAGGACGCACGGCGGGCAAGACCGCCTGAGTTTCGCGCCGGCCGGCGGGGCGTGGTCCTCCCGACCGGCCCCCTGCCCCGATCGATCAGGGGCTGCCGTCCCCAGGCCGGCAGCCCCTTTTTCGTCGGCGGAGGGGGCCGTTCCTGTCTCTTATACACATCTCCGAGCCCACGAGACCAGAG
>CAWUOA010000155.1:0-7368 GCA_963923225.1 uncultured Planctomycetaceae bacterium | reverse complement strand
CGCTCTCCACCCTTCACCAGGGCGACCACGTTGATGTCACGGGCGGACATGGGCGATGACCCCGGGATGGGAAGAGAGGAGCGCCGGAGGCGACGAGGAGGGTATCGGCCCGGCCCCGGGTCGGCCCCCACGAATCCGTCGTCGGGCCACCGAATCGCTCCGATCAGGCCAATTGCCGGCGACCCCTTTTTCGCCCGCAACGCACGTTCCGGCGCATCTTGCCTGACACGCCGGCACGTCGCCTGCCAATCATCGGGATCAGAACAGGTCGCCGAAACCCCGCAGTCCGATCGGTTCCCGGGCCGTGAACGGCTCCCCCCTGGCCACGCCGATCATCGCCCCCCACCAACTCGCCGCAGTTTCCACGCGGTCGAGGACACCCGGAGCCCCCGTGGGGTCCGTCACGCCAGGTGGGTGAAACTGGCTTTGGTAGCAAGCCAGACTGCGGACTTTCGCCTCCCATGTGGAACTGATGTCGACCACGAACGCCGGTTTGAGGAGCACCTTCAGGTGGACGCAGGAGTAGTGGTAGATCCGGGAGGGGTGCCAGGGCTCGCCCGGCAGTTCGCACTTGGTGAGCTTGGCCCAGAAGCGAGCCGCGTCGACGAGGCGTGTCGCGGCGACGTGGTCGGGATGGGCGTCGACCCAGTGTGGGGAAAACAGCCATCGTGGCCGGGTCCGGCGGATGACGCCGGCGAGCGCCGCTCGGGCGGCGAGCGTGGCACGGAGGCGGCGGTTGGGGAGTCCCAGGTTCTCGCGCCATTCCAGCCCGAGGGCGATGGAGGCGGCCGCGGTTTCCCTGGCCCTCGTCTCGGGCGTGCCACGCGGGGTCGGCTCGCCGTCGGTGAGGTCGAGCACCCCCACCTTCATTCCACGGGAAAGCATGAGGGCGATCGTGCCCCCCATGCCGAGCTCGGCGTCGTCGGGATGCGGGGCGATGACGAGTGCGTCGAGCATGGCGACCTCTGGTTGGAGTCCTCGTGGTCCGCCGACTTCACGGGGATTTTCGAGCATACCTCCTGATCTCCGTGGTCGGCCGGGCCCGAGGGCGGAAGGGGGGCCGCGGTGGTACGATGACCATGCTGGGAGAACGGGATCGACCGGAGGGGGATGCGATGCAGGACCGAGCGGATCGCGACGACGGCATCGACGGCGGAAATGGGGCCGGATCGGCGGACCACTCGGCCCTCTCAGGGGATGGCGGTGTCCCTGCCGGCGGCGGCGAACCCGACTTCTCCCTCCCCGCCGACGAACGAACCGGCCCGGAGGGGAAGGGGGAGGTGAGCGACGCGTCCCGGATCGACGGACTGCCCGACGGCTGGCTCGACTCCGAAGCGGTGATGGGACGCGGCGGCAGCGGCCCCCTCGACGTTCTCGAGCACGCCGACGACTCCCCCCGCGGCTCGGGAGAGATCGAGGAGTCGGGCGGCTCCCATGCGTCGCGCGTGCTGATCGGCACCGGCCAGTCGGGTATCGTCGCCTCCAGTGACGTCCTCGGGGAGTCGGCGTCACCCCGGACGGACTCCGGGGGCCCGAATGGAACGGCGTCGCCGGCCGACGAGTCGCTGGCAGGGTCCCTGGGTCCGGAGGAACCGGCCCCGTCGAGCCGGGAAACCGCCGGCGATGCCATCGACGAGTGGGGCGACATCGTCGCTGCCTCGGGCGACGACGGCCCTTCGGAATCGGTGGGGTTCGGGGCGCTCTTGGCGCAGGACCCCGGAGACCAGGCTGCCGCCTCCGATTCCTACACCGACGATTCGCAGGGAATCGTCCGCGGATCGGAGGAGCCGATCGAGGTGACGGTGCCCGCCTTCGCGGCGTCCCGGCCCTCGCCTTCGCGCGGCGGAGGCATCGGCCAAATCGTCGGCGTGGTGCTCGGCGGATTGCTCGCGATCCCCGTGACGCTCGCCATCCTCCTCTGGGGATTCCACCGCGACCCTCTCGGGGTGGCGAAGGGTGTGCCGGAGGGGATGCGGTTCCTCCTGCCGAAGTCGGTCCGCCGGACGGTGGAGCCGAGGCCGACGCCCGTCGCGTCCTCATCGCTCGACGAGATCGCCTCGTCGGCCGCCGAGAGCCTCCGCACCCCGGCGGCCGCGGGAATGGGTGATCCGCCTCCCGGAACGGTCGTCGTCCCGCCGCCGGCGGACTCCCCGGCCGTCGAATCCGGCGCGTTCGTGGCGTCGGAGAGCGGGGAGCCGGTCGCCGTGCCTTCGCAGGGGATGGATCGGCCCGGAGCCGAAGAGGCGTCGATCACGATCGACGCTCCGGCCGTTCCGGAATTGGGGCCCGACTCGACTCCGTCGCCGTTGGTCACCCCGGCGCCCGACTTCGGGCCTCTCGACGGGGCGGTGGAGCGGGCGCTTGTCGCCACCGAAAACCTCGGGCGGCTCGATCCCGCCGGCGCCCCGCAGGTCCGCGAGCAGGGCCTCGTCGCCTGGTACCGCAGCCTCGCTGAAGCCGCCGATCTCCTCGCGGTCGCGGAGAACGAGGCGTTCGAGAGAGGGGGCGATCCGGCCGAGGCACTGCGGCGCTACGACGCCCTTGCCATGCGTCTGGCATCGGAGCGGGTCGCCGACATCGCCGACCTGGGCGAGATGTGGCTCGCCGCCGCCCGTCGCCCCTCCGAAGGAGCGGTCCTCGTGGGGACCCTCGAGGATTCGCGCGCCGCGGGGCCATGGCGGTGTGGGCGGTTGTCGGTTCGTGGGAGTGGACCGCGAACGATGGTCTTCTTCACCAGGGCCCTCGAAGGGGTGGATTCGGGGGACGACGTGATCGTCACCGGCGTCCTCGGCGATGCGTCGGCGATGTGGGCCAGTGACGTGCGTCGCCTCGCCGCCCCCGCGTCCCGGGCGGAGCCCGGCCCGGTCGATGCCGTGCCGGTGGAGACGCCTCCGATCACGACCGACCCCTCCGCCGAGCCCGCGGAGCCGGACGCGACGACGATCCCGTCGTCGGAGCCACCGGCGGATGCCGGCGGGGGCACGCCGGCATCCGATGTGCCGCCTCCGGACGCGACGGGGCCCGGGGCCGCGGCCGGTGTCGGCGTCGATGGTCGCTGACCCGGATCCGTCAGGGAGGGCCGGCGAGCCGTGAACAGCGATGGTGTGGCGGTGCTCGCCGCCGAGGTCACCGATGGGAGACGGTCGGCCTCCGAGGTGGTGGCCGAACATGTCGATCGCTGCCGCTCGGCCCACGGACGGCTCAACGCGCTGGTGCAGCCCCGCTTCGCGGAGGCGCTGCGTGAAGCCAGGGAGGTGACCGAGGGGGCCGTCCTCGCGGGAGTGCCGGTGAGCGTGAAGGAATGCTTCGCGGTCCGCGGTCTCGTGACGACGCTGGGGATACGCGGTCGCCGCGGCGCCACGGACGAACGGGACGCGGAGATCGTCGCCCGGCTCAGGTCCGCCGGCGCCGTCGTTCTGGGGAAGGCGAACGTGCCCCAGGCGATGTACCTCCACGAGACCGACAATCCGGTGTGGGGCCGCACGCTTCATCCGACGCGTCCCGATCGAGGACCCGGAGGAAGCAGCGGGGGGGACGCGGCGCTCGTCGCGGCCGGCTGCGTGCCGCTGGCGGTGGGCAACGACCTCGCGGGGAGCATCCGGCAGCCGGCGCACGCCTGCGGGATCGTCGGGTTCCTGCCGCGCCGCGCGACCCTCGGCGGTGGCGGCGCGTTCGAGACGATGCCTCGGCTCGCGGGGGAGCGGTCGCGCGTCGGATTGCTCGCCCGCGGCGTCGGCGACGTCGCGACCGGATTTCGGGCGCTGGTCCCTGCCGCGGCGACCACGCCGCCCCCGGTGGGCCCTCTGCGCGTGGCTTGGTGGGACGGCGCGGGGCCGATCGAACCGTGTGCCGCCATCCGCCGCGCCGTGGCGATCGCCGTCGACCGGTTCCGGGCGTCGGGGGCGCTGGTGGAACGGCTCGATCCGACGGTCGCCGCGGAAGCCGCGTGGGTTCATCTCGCGATGCTGTCCGCCGACGGCGGTGCCGACATCCGTCGGCTGTTCGGTGGCGAGAAGCCGATCCCCCAGATCCGTCGCCTCCTCGGCCTGGCCGGATTGCCCGCCTGGACGCGGCGGGCGCTCTGGGGTGCCTGTGTCTGGAGCGGAAGGGCGATCGAGGCCGAAGCGCTGCTGCGAACCGGACCGCGGGGGCATCGCGGCCTCGCCCGGCTCTTCGACCGGCGGGCCGAAATCGCCGGGCTCGTCGATGGCTGGGCCTCGCGCCACGACCTGATCGTCTGCCCCGTCTCGGCGCTGCCGGCGCTCCGCCACGGCACCGCGTCGCGCCTCGTTCTCGCCGCGGCTCCCTGTCTGCTCGCCAACCTCCTCGACCTGGCGGCGGGAACGGTGCCGGTGACCACCGTCGCCGACGACGAGGAGCGGGAGCGGGAGCGCTCGCGCGACCCGATCGAGCGGATCGCCGCCGCGACCGACGCCGGCAGCGCCGGCCTGCCGGTGGGTGTCCAGATCGTCTCGCTCCACCGGACGCCGGGCGTGGCGGAAAACGTGCTGCTGTCGGGGATGGCGGTGGCCGGCGCTACCCGTTCAGCTTCGCGCTGATCGAGTCGGCCATCTTCTCGACCGGGAGGACCTCGCAGGCGGCGTTGAGTTCGATCGCCGCCTTCGGCATGCTCCACACCACGCTGCTGGACTGGTCCTGGGCGATGGTGTGCCACCCGCGGGCCCGGAGGGCCAGAAGGCCCTTGGCGCCGTCCGAACCCATCCCGGTGAGGAGGATCGCCGTCCCGGGGGTGGGCCAGTATTCGGCGACGCTCCAAAAGAAGACGTCGACGCTCGGCCGGAAGAACAGGTGCTTCGGCTCCTCCCGGTACGCCAGCGCCCGATCCTTCGTGAACACCACGTGGTCATTGGTGCCGGCCACGAGGACGTCGCCCCCTGCGGGATGCTGACCGTCTTCGATCACGCGGACCGCGCGTTTCGTCTGATTACCCAGCCAATTGGCGAGGCCCGGGGCGAAGGCCATGTCGACGTGCTGGACGACGATCACGGCGACGTTCCAGTCGTGGGGCAGCGGCGCGAGGATCTCGGCGATCGCCTTCGGTCCCCCGGTCGACGCACCGATGAGGAGCAGCCGAGGCGGTCCGGCGGACTGGCTCGATCGCTGCATCCTCCGCGGATCGGGGTGCGCCCCCACGAGTTTGCCGATCGTGGCGATCTTCTCCACCAGCGCCTGCGCCCCCTGGACCTCGCCGGAGGGGCCGAGGACCGGCGTATCGACCGCATCGAGGGCTCCGTGGCCCATGGCCTCGTAGACGAGCGAGATGTTGCCGCTCACCGTCGCGGTGACGACGAGGATCGCGCAGGGCGCCGTGAGCATGATCTGGCGCGTCGCCTCCACGCCGTCCATGTGCGGCATCAGGAGATCCATGAGGATCAGGTCGGGCCGATCCTGTTTCGCCATCGCCACGGCTTCGACGCCGTCCGCGGCGGTCCAGGCGATCTCGTGGGACGTGAGGCTGGTGACGATCCGCCGCAATGCCTCGGCCGCGGCCCGTACGTCGTTGACGATTCCGATACGCACTCTGGTTCCCTCGTGTCGACTGGGCTGGCTCACTCACGCGGAAGGATCACCGATCAGATCGATGATCGTGGCGATGAAGGTCTGGTCATGGAAGCTGGTCTTGGTCAGGTATCGATTCGCGCCCGCCTCGAGGCCGCGGAGCCGGTCCTCTTCCCTGTCCTTGTAAGAGACGATGACGACGGGGATGTCCTTTCGGAGCGGATCCCCCTTGACGAGGGAGACCAGGCCGATGCCGTCGAGGCGGGGCATGTCGATGTCGGAGACCACCAGATCGTAGTCGCCCCCCCGGATCGCATTCCAGCCGTCCATCCCGTCCACGGCCACATCGACGTCGAATCCCCTCGTCTGGAGCAATTGCCGCTCCAATTCCCGGACCGTGACCGAGTCGTCGACGACCAGAACCCGTTTCGTCCGGCGGATTCGCCGCGAGATCTGCTCGAAGTCGACCCGGGTCAGACGGCGGCCCATGAGCATGTTGTCGATCGACAGCACGAGGTCCTCGACGTCGACGATGAGGACCGGGTCGCCGTTCTCCAGGAGCGAGACGCTGTTGACGTCCGCCACCTTTCCCAGGCGGGGATCGAGAGGGCGGACCTCGAGATCCCGCTCCCCGAGGAAGGCGTCGACGATCATCCCGAACTGCTGGCCGCGGTCGCTGATCACCACCACCGGCATCGGGTCGGGGGGGGAGGAGGAAGGACCGGTGCCGAGCACCTGGGAGGCGCCCACCAAGCCGATCGACTCGCCGTCTCGCCGGAAGAACTGCCTGCCCTCCATCGTGCGGACGTCGACGTGGGACACCAATTGAATGTGATCGATGCGAGTGAGGGGGAACGCGTAGGGCTCGGCGGCCACATCGACCAACAGCGCCCGGACGACCGACATGGTGATCGGCAGCTGGAGCGTGAAGACCGTCTGTCGGCCCGGCATGCTGGCGACGCGCACCACTCCGCCGACCGCCTTCGCCATGCTCTGCACGACGTCGAGACCCACGCCGCGGCCGGAGATTTCGGTGACGCGCTCGCGCGTGGAGAACCCGGGAAGAAAGAGAAACTCGAGCACCTCCGCCTCGGTGAGACGCTCGGCCACGTGGCGTGGCACCAGATCTCGCTCCACGGCGCGGGCACGGATCCGCTCGACGTCGATTCCGCGGCCGTCGTCGCTGAGGATGATCTGCAGCATGCCGGCACGGTGACGCGCCTCGAGCACGATCGAGCCGTAGGGGGGCTTGCCGGCCGCCTCACGGTCCTCCGGCGATTCGATCCCGTGATCGATGGAGTTGCGGAGCAGGTGCGAGAGCGGTGCCTCGAGTTTGTCGAGGATGTCGCGGTCGACTCCGGTCTGCTCACCACGAACCTCGTAACGGACCTGCTTGCCGAGCGTTCGGGCGAGGTCGCGCACCAGTCGCGGGAAGCCCCGGATGCCGTCGGCGAGCGGACGCATCCGGCTGACGATCACCTCGTGGTGGAGCCTCCCGGAGAGGTCCTCGTTGCGACGGGCGAAGTTCTCGAAGTCCTCGACGTACTTCATCAGGCTCGCCAGCGCCTTGTCGGCCCTGGTCCGGGCCCTTTCCACGATCGGCGCGATCGTCGGCGGAAACGACGCGGCCTCGGCTCCGATCTGGTCGTCGAGGGTGGCGAGAATGTCGCAGAGATCGACCTGCGACGCCCGCAGGCCCACCAGGCCGTCGACGAACGGACGGAGTTGGCGGGTCTCCACCAGTGCCTCTCCGGCCAGTCCGACGAGGCGGGTCAGGCTCTCCGCCGAGACCCGCACGACCCGATCGAAGGACTCGAGGGGGCGGTCGCCGCCCCCTGTCGGACGGTC
>CAWUOA010000154.1:0-7392 GCA_963923225.1 uncultured Planctomycetaceae bacterium | reverse complement strand
AGCGACACCTGGTCGAATCCACAGCGGTCCTTCGGCTTGATCGGCAGCGACACGGGCAGCGTCTCCGGAGGGGGATGGGGTCGGGGCTCTGGATCAGGCGGTGGCGAGCGTCGCCGGATCGATCTCGGGCACGCCCGCCTCGCGGGCCAGGTCGTTGAGCGCCGCGACCTCGGCGGTGGAGAAGAGGAGGCCGCCGGCACGGCGGGTGCGTTCGGCGGCCTCTGCCTCGAGCTGCCCCGGCAGCATACAGGCGTCGTTGCCGTGGCCGAGGATGTCGGCGAGGACGGCCTTCACGTTCTCCACCTGCGAGCGGCCGGCGGCGAAAGCCCCGGCGTTCACGGCGTCGGGGTGGATCACCTGGAAGAAGAACACGCAGCCCTGCTTCTCCCCCTTCACCGGGGCGCGATTGCGGATCGTGGGGAGCGAGCCGCCGACGAGCGCCGCCACGATCTCGTTGACCAGCGACAGGCCGTAGCCCTTGTGGCCGCCGAAGGGAACGAGGGCCACGGCCGCCCCGGGATCGGTGGTCGGCCGGCCGGCGGCGTCGACGGCCGCGTCGGGGGGGAGCGTCTTCCCCTCGCGCTTCAGTTGCTGCACGCGCCCCATGGCGATCACGCTCGTCGCCCAGTCGATGACCACCGGATAACCGACCGCCTCCGTGGTCGGAAAGCCCCAGGAGTGCGGATTGGTGCCCAGGGTGGGGAACGTACCGCGGAAGGGAACCACTTCGGCCAAGGACGCCGTGCAGTTGGTGTAGGCGACGTAGCCGCGGCGGGCTGCTTCCATCACGTAGCCCCCGCCCCACAAGTAGTGGAAGGCGTTGTCCACCGAGACCATGCCCACGCCGTGCCGGTCGGCCAGCCGCATGCAGCGATCCATCGCCTCCACGGCCACCGCCTGGCCCAGCTTCCGATTGCCGTCCCAGATCTCCGCCGCGTCGAAGCGCGAGGGGAGTTTCCGGACCTTCGCCCCCGGGACGCAGCCGCCCGCCTTCGAGCCGAAGAGCTCGTCGAGATGGAGCGCTTTGAGCGCGTTGTGGGTGCGGATCCCGTGCGTGGTGGCGGCGGTGGCGACGATCGCCGCCGAGCGGGCCTCGTCGGCGTCGTAACCGCGGTGGCGGTAGGCCGATTCCACGATCCGCTCGTGGACGGCGACCGGGACGACGTGGAAGGTTTCGGGGGCGCTCAAGTGCGTCTCCTCTGCGGCGAACGGGATCAGACCACTTTCCTCACCGGCACCGACGGATTGATCTGTGCGAGCGGCGCCTCACCGTGCATCGCGGCGACGAGGTTCGTCACCGCCGCCATCGCCTGCCGCTGCACGCTCTCGAAGGTCCGCGATCCGACGTGCGGCGTGACGAGGCAATTGGAGAGCGACGTGAGGGGATGATCGGCCGGCGGGGGCTCGGCGTCGAGAACGTCGGTGGCGTAGCCGCGGAGGCGGCCGGCGCGGAGCGCGTCGGCCATGTCGGCGGTGTTCACCACCTCGCCCCGGGCGCAGTTGACGACGATCGCGTCGGGCTTCATGAGGCGGATCGTGTCGGCGCGGAGCAGGTTCCTCGTTTCGGGGGCGAGGCTGACGTGGAGCGAGACGACGTCGGCCCTGCCGAGGAGGTCGGCGAGGTCCGCGGCACGGACGATGCCGTGGGCCGCGGCGAAGGCGTCGTCCCAGGTGCGGTTGATCGCCACCACCTCCATCCCGAAGGCCCGGGCACGCTTGGCCACCTCGCGGCCGATGCGGCCCAGGCCCACCAGGCCGAGCGTGCGTCCCATGAGCTCGTGCCCGGTCTGGCGCTTCCATCCGCCGGCCCGGGTGGAATCGGTGTGGAAGAGGAGGTTCTTCTCGAGCGCCAGCATGAGGAGGAAGGCGTGCTCGGCGACGGTCGTGTGGTTGACCCCCGGGGTGAAGAGCACCGGGATGCCCATCTCGGTGCAACAGGCGACGTCGATCTTGTCGACGCCGATGCCGTACTTGGAGAGCACCTTCAGCCGGGGCGCGGCCTTGGCGAGGACCGCGCGGGTGACGAGATCGTCGCCGCACAGGTATCCGTCGACCTCGCCGACGAGGGCCGCCGTGTCGGCCTCGGAGAGGGGGCCCCGTGCGGCGACGATCTCCCAGCCGGTGGCGGCCAGGGCGTCGTGGTGCGGTCCGGGCGTGTCCTGGAACGACGTCGTGGTGAGGAGGATCCGGGGGCGCATCGATGCCTCGGGGGAGGGAACGGTCACTCGGATGCCAGCTACATACATCATCGGCCGCCGTGGGGCCAACCCTGCGATTCCAGGCATCGGTGCCTTGAGGCGTTGACTTTTTCGGGCCGGAAGGGCGATTCTTCTCCCGCTGGGGGGCCTCGATCGCGGCGGGCCGGACCGTTTTTCGCCGCTCCGACCGGTGTGCCATGCGGACATTCGACGACTTCGACGCCTGGAACGACTCCATCCTCGGGGCGGAGCTGCGCACCGTGTGCGACCGGGTGGAGTCGCGCCGCTGGCGGGTGGGCGCCTTGGCGCTCGGCGAGGCCGCCCTGCAGATCGCCGAGGAGGGGGGAGGAAACCTGGCCTACGGCTGCAGCGTCCATCCCGGGCCGATGCTCTTCGTGCCGCTGTCGCGCGTCACCGATCATGTCGTCAACGGCGAGCGCCTCGACGAGGGATCGCTCCTCCTCATTCCTCCCTTCGCCGACTTCCGCATCCAGGTCCGCAGGCACGCGCACGCCTGGTGCTCGATCGCGCTGCCCCCCGGCTGGCCGGCGGCCGCCCCGGGCCGCGTGGCGCCGCCGAGCGGCCGGGTCACGCCGGGCGTGCCGAGCGTCAACCGCCTCAAGAGGCTCGCGCTGGATGCCTACGGGGCCCTGGGCACGATCCCCGGGGACCGGCCGGCCCACGCCGCGGCGGGAGCCGACCTCCTCGCCGCCGCCGCCGCCTGCCTGGCGCCGTCGGATCCTCGCTCCGCCCCCGCCGGACGTCCCCGGATCGACCGGGCGGGGATCGTCCGTCGAATGATGGAGCGGCTCGACGGCGCCGGCGAGGTGATCCTCTCCCCGGCGGCCATGGCGCTGGCCATCGGGGTCAACGAGCGGACGCTCCAGCGCGCGGTGCGCGAGACCTACGCCATGACCACGAAGGAATACCTCCTCCTCCGTTCGCTCCATGCGGCGCGGCGTCGGCTCGTGGTCCCGCCGCCCGGCGCCGCGGGTGTCACCGACATCCTCGCGGCGATGGGCATCTGGGAGTTCGGACGCTTCGCCGGCCGGTACCGTCGTCACTTCGGCGAGCTGCCTTCCGAGACGCTCAAGCGCGCCCGGGGTTAGCGGGCGTCAGCCCCCGCGCCCCTGCGGGGAGGTCACCGCCTCCATCACGCGCTCCAGGTTGAAGCTGCCCGGCTTCTGACGCGGCGGGAACTCGCGGAAGCTCTGCAGCCATTCCCCGACGTGGGCCGCCGCCGGCGCGATCATGAACATGTGCTCCAGGTACCAGCGCTGGTAGTCCATGCCGATCTCCTGCGCCAGCTCGAAGGGGTCCATGCGCAGGTTCACCAGCACCGGGGCACGCAGCTCCACGAAGGGCTGCTGCCAGACGTGCATCCCGTGCGCCGGCTGCTCGAGGAAGGTGGCCTTCCAGTTGCCGTAGCGGAGCGCCGCCACGCTGCCGTCGTCGGTCCAGTAGATGAAGTCCTTGCGGGGCCAATCCGCCTCGCCGCGGAGCGCGGGTCCGAGGTCGTGGCCGTCGAGATGCACCTTGTAGGTCCTCTCGCCGATCTTCCGCCCCTTCTTCAGGTCCTCCGTGACGGTCGTGTCGCCGGCGGCCGCCAGGAGCGTGGCGAGCATGTCCTCGTGGGCGCCGATGTCGTTGATCACCGTGCCCGGTTCGATCACGCCCGGCCAGCGGATCGCGCAGGGGACGCGGTAGCCCCCCTCCCACTGCGTGTTCTTCTCGCCCCTGAACATCGTCGTGCCACCGTCGGGCCAGGTGAACGCCTCGGCGCCGTTGTCGGTGGAGTACATCACGATCGTGTCCTCGGCGAGGCCGAGCTCGTCGAGCTTCGCGAGGAGCTCGCCCACCTGGCGATCGTGCTCCACCATGCCGTCGGCGTAGATGCCGAGGCCGGTCTTCCCGGCGACGCCCTCCTTGAGGTGGGTGAAGATGTGCATCTTGGTGGAGTTCCACCACACGAAGAACGGCTTTCCGTCCGCCTTCGCCTGCTCCATGAAGGCGAAGGTCTTGGCGCTGACTTCCTCGTCGATCGTCTCCATCCGCTTCCTGGTGAGGGGCCCGGTGTCGGTGATGCGGCCGTCGGCGAAGGAATGGATCACGCCGCGCGGCCCGAACCGCTTGCGGAAGGCGGGGTCGCGGGGATAGTCCGGGTGCTCCGGCTCCTCCTCGGCGTTCAGGTGGTAGAGGTTGCCGAAGAACTCGTCGAAGCCGTGGGCGGTGGGGAGCATCTCGTCGCGATCGCCGAGGTGGTTCTTGCCGAACTGCCCCGTGGCGTAGCCCCGGGCCCTGAGGAGCGTGGCGATCGTCGGGTCCTCGGGACGCATCCCCTCGGGCGCCCCCGGCAGGCCCACCTTCGTGAGCCCCGTGCGGATCGGCGACTGGCCGGTGATGAAGGCGGCCCGGCCCGCGGTGCAGCTCTGCTGGCCGTACCAGTCGGTGAACAGGGCGCCGCCGCGGGCGATGCGGTCGATGTTCGGCGTCTTGTAGCCCATCATGCCGAGGTTGTAGGACCCGACGTTGAACTGCCCGATGTCGTCGCCCCAGATGACGAGGATGTTCGGCCTCTTCGCCGTCGCCGGCGGGGCGGCGGAGGATCCGAGCGGCGCCGCGGCCCAGACCGTGACGGCCAGAGCCGTGAGAAGGAAAGCCCGACGTGGGGAGAGCGACATGGGAGGAGACCCGCGAGCGTGAGAGGAAGCGAGGCGGACACGACGACGCCGACACTCTCGCCGGGTCCTCTCGGAGTCCGCCATGCAAAGTCCGACAAAAACCCATCGGCGGGGGCCGGGCCGGCCGAAGGGCGCTCGCCCCGGGCCGGGGGATCCGGCGATTGAACGACACCGGCGCTCCCCACTACGATCCCGCCGTCCCTTTTCCCGCCGCGGAGTCCGATCCATGCCCTGCACCCGTCGACGGCTCGCCGCCTGGGCGCTGCCGGTGCTCCTGGTCGGTGTCGCGTTCGACTCCGTCGCGGCTCGGGAGCCTCTCGCCGATCCCCTTCCGTCCTGGCGCGACGGGGCGGCGAAGCGGGCGATCCTCGACTTCGTGAGGCGCGTCTCCACCCCCGACTCCCCCGACGAAGTGCCGGAGGCGGAGCGTGTCGCGGTGTTCGACAACGACGGCACGCTGTGGCCCGAGTATCCGGTCCCCTTCCAGGCCGCGTTCGCGATGGACCGGCTCCGCGACCGTGTCGCCGCGGAGCCTGCCCTCGCCGACGACGCGGCCGTGAAGGCGCTCTTCGCCGGCGACCTCCCCGCGCTCCTGGCCGGCGATCGGCACGAAGGTCTGCACCGCGTCCTCGCCCTCACCCACTCGGGTGACACGGTCGAGGCCTTCGACGCCTCGGTGGCGGATTGGCTCGCCGCCGCGCGGCATCCGCGGTTCCGGCGCCGCTACGACGACCTCGCTTACCGGCCGATGCTCGAGGTGCTCGCCCTTTTCGGCGAGCGGGGCTTCAAGACCTGGATCGTCTCCGGCGGCGGTGCCGACTTCATGCGCGTCTGGACGGAGCGGGTGTACGGCATCCCGCCGGAGCGGGTGGTCGGCTCCACGACGCGGCCGCGCTTCGAGATGCGGGCCGAGGGCCCGGTGCTCGTCAAGACGCTCGATCATCTCTTCGTCGACGACCGGGAGGGGAAGCCCGTCGGCATCCGGCAGTTCATCGGCCGCCGCCCGATCGCCTGCTTCGGCAACAGCGACGGCGATCTGGCGATGCTCCGCTACACGACCGTCGGCAACCCCCGGCCGTCGCTCGGGGTCGTCCTCCACCACACCGACGCCGCCCGGGAGTACGCCTACGACGTGAAGCCGAGCGGCACCGGTAGGCTCGAGGAGGGGCTCGCCGAGGCGCCGCGGCGCGGGTGGACGCTGGTCGACATGGCGGGGGACTGGGCCACGGTCTTCGGGGCCGGCGACGAGGCCGAGGACTCGGCCGTGCCCGCCGGTCAGTAACGCAGGCCCACGCCGAAGTTCGAGAAGAAGGCGGGGGAGGTGTCGTTGAGCCCCCAGCCGACGCGGAGGCCGATCTCGAGGTCTTCGGTGGCGAGGACGTGGCCGCCGATGCTGCCGTACTGCAGGTCGATCGGTCTCTCCTTGCCGCTCGACATGATCCCGAAGTACTCGGCATGGACGTTCCACCGTTCGCCGAGCGGAACTTTCAGCGTCGTGGAGGGGGACCACTGGTCGAAGAAGTCCTCCTCGGCCCAGCCGGTGCCGTAGCGCATCCCCGACCGCCATTCCCAGCCGTTGGCGAAGCGCCAGGCCCACGCCTCGCCCACCATCATCGTCGACTGCGTCGTCGGGCCGTAGACCGGGGTGAAGCCCTGGATCACGAGCGCCGACATCGGGATCCATCCCTCCTGGTCGCTCGTCTCCACCTTCGCGCCGTAGAGGACCCGGCTCGAGTACTCCGGCATCAGGTCCTCGCCGCCGACCTCGGTACCCGAGACGAGCCCCGGGCCCCCCGCCTCGTAGTTGAATCCGGCACGGAGCTCGACTCGATCGCCCAGGCCGCGGCGGAAGAGGAGCTCCGGGACGCTGTGGGCCTCCGGTCCCCGCCGGTTGTCGATGAACGAATAGGAGAGCTCCGTGATCGTCCGTCCGGCGCCGGCCGTGGTCGGTGCGAAGGTGAAGGTGTCGCGGTCGGTCTCGAGCTCGCGCGTCTCGCCTTCGCCCGTGTTCGCCTCCCGCCGTTCCCGTGGCCCGCCACGGAGCAGCGTCGTCTGCGCGGCCGAGTCGGTCGCCGTCGTGAGCGCCGCCAGGAGCGCGGCTGCGGTGAGGAGGAGCGGGCGGAGCATCAGGATCCCGCCCGGATCGTGGGTCGGTCGTAGTGCCAGGTGAACCCGACGCCGAGCCAGTAGCTGCAGATGTCGACGCGCGTGGCGTCGCCGAGGAACTCCGTGGCGGGGAACATCCCGCCGCCGAAGGCGTCGAAGTCGACGCCCGGAATCACGTCGGCGTACCCGAAGCCGGCGGTGAGGCGGTGGGCGTTGACGATGGCGAATTGTGACTGAAGGTACTTCACGGATTGAACGCCACCCGGCACGACGACCGGCCCGATCGTGTTCCCGACGCCGGAGTCGATCGGGTTCTCCGCCAGGGCGTATCCGGCGCGGAGCGCGAGCTTGTCGGTGGCCCGGTACTGGGCTCCCAATTGCATCACCCATTGCGGCCGGTAGATGCT
>CAWUOA010000153.1:0-7395 GCA_963923225.1 uncultured Planctomycetaceae bacterium | reverse complement strand
GTGATCCCGAAGTGCTTGAAGAGGGCCGGGGCGGGCCCCGACGCGCCGAAGCTCCGCATCCCGACGAACCGTCCTGCCGTGCCGATCCAACGCTCCCATCCGAAGCCGCAGGCGGCCTCGCACGCCACCCGCGCCGTCACGGCCGCGGGGAGCACGCTCTCCCGGTAGGAAGGATCCTGGTCCTCGAAGAGATCCCAGCTCGGCATGCTCACCACCCGCGGCTTGCGCCCCTTGGCGCGGAGCAGCGCCGCGGCGTCGAGGCAGGTCTGCACCTCGCTGCCGGTGCCGATGAGGATGCAGTCGGGCCGGCCACCGGGGGCCTCCTCGAGGACGTACGCGCCGCGGGCGGTGCCGGAGGCGGCGCCGAGCGCCGTGCGGTCGAGGGTGGGGAGATTCTGCCGCGAGAGCACGAGCACGGCGGGACGGTGCGGGGCGCGGATGATCGTCTTCCAGGCCTCGGCCGTCTCGTTGGCGTCGGCGGGACGGAGCACCGTCAGTCCGGGCACGGCGCGGGCGCTGGCGAGCTGCTCCACCGGCTGGTGCGTGGGTCCGTCCTCGCCCAGGCCGATCGAGTCGTGCGTGAGGACGTAGACCACGCCCAGGTCGCCGAGGGCCGAGAGGCGCAAGGCCGGCTTGAGGTAGTCGAGGAACACGAAGAACGTGGCGCAGTACGGCCGCAGCCCCGACAGGGCCATGCCGTTGCACGCCGACGCCATGGCGTGCTCCCGGATGCCGAAGTGGAAGTTGCGTCCGCCGGGGGTCGCGGCGCCGAACTCCCCGGCGCCGCTCACGAAGGTCATCGTCGAGGGGGCCAGGTCGGCCGAACCGCCGACGAGCCAGGGGACGACGCCGCTGATCGCCGAGAGGACCTTGCCGCCGGAGACCCGGGTGGCGAGCCCCTTGGGGTCGGCCGGGAAGGTCGGCACCGCCTGCTCCCAGCCCTGCGGCAGCCGGGCGGCGAGCAGGTCGTCGAGCTCGCGGATCCGCTCCGGGTCGGCCTTCACGCCGGCGTCGCGGGCCGCCGTCCAGGCGTCGTGGGCCGTCGCCCCGCGGTGCCCGAGCGTGGCGGCGAAGCGCTCGCGGACGCCGTCGGGCACGAGGAATCTGGCGTCGGCCGGCCAGCCGTAGGCCTTCTTCGCCCCCTCGATCTCCTCGGGCCCCAGCGGCGCCCCGTGCGCGTCGTGCGTGCCGGCCTTCTTCGGGGCGCCGAAGCCGATCTGGCTCTTCACGATGACCAGCGTCGGCCGCTTCGATTCGCCGCGGAAGGCCTCGAGGGCGCGCTTCAGCGCGGCGGTGTCGTTGGCGTCGGCGACGCGTTCCACGCGCCAGCCCATCCCCTCGAAGCGCCGGCCGACGTCCTCGGTGAAGGCCAAGTCGGTGTGCCCCTCGATGGTGATCCCGTTGTCGTCGTAGACCCAGCAGAGGTTCGCCAGTCCCAGGTGCCCGGCCAGCGACGCGGCCTCCGAGGCGACGCCCTCCATCAGGTCGCCGTCGCCGCAAAGGGTGTAGACGTCGTAGTCGAAGAGGGTGCGGCCGGGGGCGTTGTAGCGGGCGCCGAGCCAGCGCGAGGCGATCGCCATGCCGACGGAGTTGCCGCAGCCCTGGCCGAGGGGGCCGGTGGTGGTCTCGATACCGTCGGTGACGTGGTGCTCGGGGTGGCCGGCGCAGACGCTGCCGAGTTGGCGGAAGCGGCGGATGTCCTCGATCGACACCGCCGGCTCGTCGGTGCCTCCGCGGCGGACGCCCGCCAGGTGGACGAGCGAGTAGAGGAGCATCGAGGCGTGGCCGCAGGAGAGGACGAAGCGGTCGCGGTTGGGCCAGCGGGGCGCTGCGGGATCGTAGCGGAGGAAGTCCTTCCAGATGGTGTAGGCCACCGGAGCCAGCGCCATCGGCGTTCCCGGGTGGCCGCTCTTCGCCGCCTCGACGGCGTCCATCGACAACGTGCGGATGGTGTCGATCGCGAGGCGGTCGATGTCGGGCGCGGCCATGGAAGGGATCCTCGGGTGAATGGGGGCGGGGAAGTGTAGGAACGGGCGGCGGCACGCGTCAACGAACGGCGGCCGCACCCTCCCGGGCGAGATGGCGCCGGTACTCGTCGTCGAGTTCCGCGTGGGAACGACGGCAGAGCTTGGCGAGGCTGTCGGGATCGACGCCGCCGGCGTAGACCCGCTCGAGATACTCGAGGAAGGCCTCGCGGTAGCGGCCCCCGTCGGCGTTCATGAAGAAGTCGGCCAGTCCGGAGATCTGGCTGTAGATCCGCGGAAGACGGGCGTCCCCCTGGAACTCGCGACGGCCCATCGCGGCGAGCTCCTCGAGCGGCACGTAGAACCCGTCGTCGAGGAGCCGCTCCCGCGCCGCCGGCACGCGGCCGGCGTCGGGGCCTCCGACGGTCCAGCCGAACGGGGTCGGCACGGCGCTCTCCACGTAGCAGGCCGCCGCCTCGATCGCCCAGAAGCCGCAGCGCTCCCCGGCGAGCGCGCTGGTCTGCCGCACCTCGGCGAACACCTGGTGCGCCCCTTCGTGGTACACGGTGCGCGGCTCGACGCCGCCGGGGCCCGCGGCGCCGTGCTCCGCGTCGCCCTGCGGCGCCGGCCCGAACCAGATCGTGCGCGTCGGCATCCAGTAGATGGCGTCGGAGCGGACCGCGGCCGGCTCGAACTTCGTCACCTCGGAGACGTAGTCGTCGCGCGTGCGGAGGAGCACCGCCGCGAACGGGTCGCGCAGCGGCGTCCGCCCGCGGCCGCGGAACCGCTTCTCGAGCTCCGCGGGATCCCAGGCGTACGCACCGTACACCTGCCGCCAGACGACGAACGCCTCCTCGAGCGCGGCAGCCAGGCCGGCCGCCTCCTCCGGCGTGGCGGTGGTGCTCACGCGCCAGTGGTCGCTCTCGACGCGCCAGGCGCGCTTCAGCGGCCGCGGGGCGCCGTCGCCCTCGGCTGCGTCGACCCATCGGCCCGCGTCGTAGCGCTCGCCCGCCTTGTAGCGCTCGAGCCTGCCGCGCGGCAGCCAGCCGAAGGCGGGGTCGAACTCCTCCCCGCGGTCGCGGCGCTTGGCGACCGCGGGGGAGAGCCATTCGTCACCGCGTTTCACCCAGCCGCCGACGGCGCGGGCGGCCGCCAGATCGGGGTCGTCGCGGAGGGCGCGGTGCAGGAGGGCGATCGCCTCGGAGCCGCGGCGCCTCGGCCGGTCGGCGCCGTCGGCCGCCTCGGCCGCGATCTCGTCGCGCGTCCGCGGCCGGTCGTGGGCTCCGGCCGCCTCCACGGCGCGCGCGAACGTCGCCTCGGCGCGGCGGCGCCGGGCCGCGAGGAAAGCCTTCCAGAGCGGCTCCTGATCGTCGTCGAGCCATTCGGGCCGCTCCAGTCGCGTGGGGATGCGGAACACCGCCTGTCGGTCGGTGAACTCCGGCACGTCCCATTCGCGGATCGTCGTGGAGAGACGCTCGTGGCCGGCCATCTCGGCCCGCCGTGCGAGGCTCTCGACCTCCGCCTGCCAGGCCGTGGCGTCGAACGGCGTCTCGGACCGTGCCGGCTTTCTCGCCTCCTCGGCGGATCCGGAGGCGTCGATGGCGCCCACGCGCGGCCGGGGCGAGGGCTTGGCGCTGGCCGGCGGGGGCTCGTCGCCCCGGGCCGACGCCGCGATCGCGGCGATCGTCGTCAGCGAGAGAAGGACACCGCGGGGAATCGGCCTGCGTGGGGCTCGCATCAGGATCCCTCGGCGAAGGCGGCGTCGAAGGCCCGCCCGGCGGCGGGGAAGTCGAGGTTCCTCACGAACTGGCAGGCCTCGGCGGCGCCGTGCTCCCGGTCCATCCCCGGATCCTCCCACTCCACCGACAGCGGGCCCTTGTACCCGATCTGGTTGAGGGTCCGGACGATCGCCTCGAAGTCGATCGCGCCGCGGCCGGGCGAGCGGAAGTCCCAGCCGCGGCGCGGGTCGCCGAATCCCAGGTGGCTTCCGAGGATCCCGCTGCGTCCGTCGAGGGTGGTGATGGCGTCCTTCACGTGGACGTGGTGGATCCGGTCGGGGAACGCGCGGAGGAACTGCACCGGGTCGACCCCCTGCCAGTGGAGATGGCTGGGGTCGAAGTTGAAGCCGAACTCCTCCCGCCGCCCCACGGCCTGCAGCGCGCGCTCCGCGGTCACCAGGTCGTAGGCGATCTCCGCAGGATGGACCTCGAGCGCGAAACGGACGCCGCACTCGGCGAACACGTCGAGGATCGGATTCCACCGGGTGGCGAACTCCGCGAATCCCGCCTCCACGAGCGCTGGCGGCACCGGCGGGAAGGAATAGAGGAGGTGCCAGATGGACGACCCCGTGAAGCCGTTGACCACCTCCACGCCGAGTTTCTTCGCGGCGCGCGCGGTGGCCTTGAGCTCCTCCGCGGCGCGGCGGTTGACGCCGGCCGGGTCGCCGTCGCCCCACACCCGCGCCGGCAGGATCGCCTTGTGGCGCTCGTCGATCCGGTCGCACACCGCCTGGCCGACCAGATGGGTGGAGAGGGCGTGGACGGAGAGGTCGTGGCGTTCGAGCTGGTCGCGCTTCTGGGCGCAGTACGAGGGCTCGTCGAGGGCCCGGTGGACGTCGAAGTGGTCGCCCCAGCAGGCGAGCTCGAGGCCGTCGTACCCGAACTCCTTCGCCTTCCGCGCCAGGTCGTCGAGGCGGAGGTCGGCCCACTGGCCGGTGAAGAGCGTGACGGGGCGGGGCATCGGAGGGCTCCGGGAAAGGGAGGGGGCGGCGAACGGCGCGGGGACGCGGCGGAGGGCGGGGATCGGCGCCGGTCAGGTGCGGATCACGCTCCGCATCAGCCACATCCCCCACAGCGTCACCAGGAGGTTGCCGGCCCACACGGCGATCGGCGGCACCGCCCCCGACTTCGCCTGCGACACGCCCGCCATGAAGACGGGGTAGTAGACGAGGAGGATGGGGAGGAAGCACATGAAGAAGCTGGTGAGGAAGTCGGCGTTGCGCATGCGGATCGCCATCGGCGCCCCGACGAGGACGAAGCACAGGCAGCTGAATCCGTTGGCCCAGCGGCGCCACGGCTCCATCTCGATGCGGTGCAGGCGGGCGGTCTCGTTCTTCACCATCTCGCGTTCGGAGACGAGATGCTCGGGCACGGTCATGTCGAGCCGCCCGGAAAAGGTCGCCAGCCCCACCTTCGCCGCCGCGAGCTCCTCGCCCTGGCGGATGCGGCGGTGCTGTTCCGCGATGGCGGCGGGGAAGTCGGCCATGGCGATCTCCGAGGGGCTCTGCGTGCCGCCCCCCTTTCGGCTCACCGAGTCGAGCGCGATCTCGCGGTTCCACGAGTCGGTGAACACCACCTTCACGTCGCCCATCTGGAAGGTGCCGTTGGTGCAGGTGACCCGCAGCGTCCCCTTCTCCGGGTCGGCGTGCATCTCCGCGGTCTCCGCCGACACCGTCACCGGCTCGCCGTCCTCGGGCTGGTAGGAGAGCGTGGGCCGCTTGAGCGTCTTGCCGTCGACGCTCTTGACGTTGATCGAGATGTGCGGGGCGCTGTAGGAGCGGTGCTGCCGCAGCCGCCCGTACATGATCTCCTCCACGCTCGAGACGATGACGCGGCGGATGCCGTCGCGGCCCCACGACACGGCGACGTCGTTGAGCCATACCGACACGAAGCTCACCACCACCGCCAGCCCGAACGCCGGCCACATCGCCGCCATCGGCGAGATGCCCGCCGCCTTCAGCGCCGTGATCTCGTTGGTGGCGCTCATCCTCCCGAAGACGCTGGCCACCGCGAAGAGCATCGTGCCCGGCACGGCGAACCGCATCGCCTCGGGGAGGACGTAGGGGACGAGTTTGGCGATCTGGATCAGTCCCAGCCCCTGCTGTTGCGCCTCCTTGACCAGGCCCACCACCAGCATGAACAGCGTCAGCGCGGAGAGGGCCACCAGGAACACCTGGAGGAGCTCGGAGAGGACGTAGCGGGAGAGGATGCGCATGGGGTCGGTTCCGCGGTCAGCCCGCGCGGGGGTCGTCCTCGCGCGGGGCGGGGGTGCGGATCGTGTCGCCGTGGCGGGCCTCCTCGACCGAGCGCACGTAGACGGCGATCGCCTCGGCGGCGGCGACGACGGCCTGATGGAAGCTCCCCGCGAGGACGAACTTCCGCGCCCTGGCGGCGGCGGCGAGCATCCGTTCGCACTCCGGCGGAGCCAGTCCGTCGGCGGCCGACTCGGCGCTCGACACGATGCCGTCGACGAGCGCTCCGCGCGGCGTGCAGTCGTAGGTCCGGTAGGGGCCGGCGCCGAGGCGCTTGCCCGGCGGCAGCGCCGTTCCGCCGCCGCGCGGCAGGGCGAAGCCGAGCATCGCCGTGACCACCGTCCCCAGGGCCACCAGCAGCGCCACGGCGCTGGCCACCGTGCACACCGCCCGGGGGAGCTCGGGAAGGTTCCGCGCCAGGTCGCTCCAAGGGGAGAGGACCAGCGCCACGAGCAAACTCACCGCGGCCACCGCCAGCTGCCTCCAGGGGAGCGGCGCCGGGCCGGCGGGGGTCCAGTCGTCGTCGAGCGCCCAGGGGGCCTCTCCCGCGCCGCCGGAGGAGGCTTCCTCGGGGCCCGCCTTGGCGACGATCACGGTGACGTTGTCGGGGGCGCCGCGCACGAGCGTGAGCCCCACCAGCGCCTGGCAGGCGTCGCGCGGCGGAAGCTCGCGCATGAACAAGCCGATCTCCTCGTCGGCCACCTGTCCCGAGAGGCCGTCGCTGCAGAGGAGGAACACGTCCCCGCTCTCCACCGGGATCGGCCCCTCGATGTCCACCTCGACTTTCGGGTGCGGGCCCATCGATCGCGTGATGACGTTCTTCCCCACCGCCCGTTCGGCCTGCTCGCGCGACAGCCCCCCCTGGCTCTCGAGCTCCCAGACCGCCGAATGGTCGCGCGAGAGCTGGTCGAGGCGGCTCCCCCGCAGACGGTAGACCCGGCTGTCCCCGACGTGTCCCACGAGGGCGCCGCGGGGGAGGATCGCCAGTGTCGTGCAGGTCGTCCCCATGCCGAGGTACTCCGGCTGCTGGCGGCCGCGGAGGTTGATCTCGGCGTTCGCCTGCTCCAGTCCGCGCAGCAGCGCCAGCGGCGGCGACCGGGGGGCGTTCTTCTCGTAGGTCAGCGGCACCATCTCCGCCGCCATGCGGCTGGCCCGCTCCCCCGCCACGTGCGCTCCCATGCCGTCGGCCACCAGGAACAGCCATCCGCGCGCACGGTACTGCTGCGCGCTGGCGGGAGGCGCCACCGCGAGGGAGTCCTGGTTGCTGCTGCGCCGGCGCCCGATGTCGGAGCGTTCGCCGTACACGAGGGTGGTGCCGTTTCCCACGCTGCTGGCAGACTCGGTTTGGGGGGCAGGCTGTCTCTTATACACATCTCCGAGCCCACGAGACCAGAGAGGATC
>CAWUOA010000152.1:0-7440 GCA_963923225.1 uncultured Planctomycetaceae bacterium | reverse complement strand
GATCGTGGCATCCATCGGTCGCGCACCCTTTCCCCAGCGGCCATCGAACGACTCTCCCTGTTGCAACATGCCTCCTCGCAGCGGGCGAGTCGAGAAACTGGGCGACTTGCGTTTTCGCAAGCCGGCCTCGGTGCGGGGGCGGGCTGGCGCGACGGGGGCCCCGAGGAGGCGTCACCTTCCCCGACGCGGGCCGCCCGTCCGCCGGTGGAACCGTCGTCCCTGCGTGGATAGGCTTCGGGGGTGCGGTCCGGAGAGTGAGGCGACGGGGGGCGGCCCGGTCGCGAAGGATGGCGTCAATCGCGAGGTGGATTCAGGATGGCCAAGCAACTCGAGGTCCGGGTGCCCCACGGGCTGGAGCAGACCGAGGTCCGTCGCCGGCTCGACGAGGCGCTCGTGAAGGCCCGCTCCGAGTACGCCGACTCGGTCGGCGCCATCTCCGCGGAGTGGATCTCGGAAGACACCATGCGATTCGACTTGGCGGTCGCCGGCATGACCTTCGAGGGCTCTCTCGAAGTGCAACTCGCCGAACTGCTGGTGACGCTGCGCCTTCCGGGTGCGGCGGCGCTGTTCAGTGGCAGGATCCGCGAGGGGATCCAAGAACGCCTGGGGGGGCTGGTGGGCTGACGCCCGCAGCGGTGGGGTGCGGGGGATTGTGCCGGTGGCGCCCTCCACTCCGGCCCCGGCTGGGGCCGCTGCCGCCCCCTTGTCGATCGAGAAAAGAAGCCTGTTGATTGAGCCCCGATCTCTCCGTCAGTTCCCGGTGAGCCGAGCCGATGCACGCAGCCACCCGTCCGATGCGCCGTCCGATGAGGCGGGGTTCGCCCGCCGCTGGAGCCCCCTCGCTGACGCGTCGCGCGCGGGACTGGGGCCGGTTCGCGATCGCGCTGGTGGCCGGGCTGCACGTCGGCACCGACCTCGTGCTCCCGGGGGCCGGCGCACCGGGAACGTGCCAGCGGGCGTTCGCGCAGGACAAGCAGCGACCCTTGCCCGACGACCCGTTCGCCGAAGAGCTCAATCCGTTCCCGAAGGGTGAGGCGGAGAAGCCGCGTACCGGCCAGACGCCGCGTACGTCGAAGCCCAAGGCCACCAAGCCCGCGGGGGACAAAGGGGACGCCGGGCCGAAAATGCCGCTGCCCTTCCCGGAGGCGAACGAACCCAAGGAAGGGATGGGAGGCCGCCCCGACGCGGCCGACGGAGACGCCGACGCGGAGCCCAAGCGCACCCGGCCCAAGGCCAAGCCGATGGTCCCGGGTTCCGATCTGCTTCCCTTCCCCGATGCGGACGCCGCCGCCGATCTCGACGAGGATTCGCCGGTTCGCACGCTCCTCGCGAAGGCCGAGAAGCTCGATCGCAAGGGACGGCACGAAGAGGCGAAGAAGCTCGTCCTCGAGGCGATCGACGAGAATCCCGACGTGCCGCTGGTGTGGCTGGCCCTCGGCATCGTCACGCGACACCTCGGAGACTTCCACGGTTCGGTCGAAGCCTGTTCCAAGGGGCTGCGGCTGGATCCCTCCGACCCCGAGCTCGCTCTCCGGCGCGGCATTTCCTGGTTTCATCTCGGCCGTCACGGCATCGCTCTGGAGGACTTCGAGGATGCGGCGGGGTATGCCTTCGACGATCCCCGCCCCGAGTTGTGGCGCGGGCTGACCCTGATGGAGCTCGACAGACCGCTCGAGGCGATCAGCGCGTACTCCTCGGCGATCCGGCGCGACCGGAATTACGACCTCGCCTACCTCAACCGTGGGCTGGCGTACCTCGCGACGCAGGAGCCGGCCAAGGCGGAGGCCGACTTCGACCACGCGATCCGCGCCGATCCCCGGGACGCCCGGGCGTGGTTCAATCGCGGTGTCGCCCAGGCCCGGCAGGGGGAGTACGACGACGCGATCGATTCCTACGAGGAGGCGCTGCGCATCGATGCGGCGATGGAGCCGGCCCGCCGCAATCTCGCCGCGACGCGCGGCCGCGCCCGGCGTCCGTCACGGTCCGTCGCGGTTCCCGCCCCCGCTGCCGCGGAGGTCGTTCCCGCCGGACGGCCGATCCTGCCCCGGGGCGCGATCGGAGGCTGACGGTCGCCCCCCGTCACTCGCCGTCGGGGCCGACCCGGAGCGCGTCGCCGTCGATCGTCCAGCGCAGCCCGAGCGGCCCGACGATCCGATCGAGGAGCTCCTCGCGGGACACCTCCTTCACCGCCAACCGCACGATCGTGCCGGCCGGGACGCCGCGGCGCCGCAGCCCTTCGGCGTCGAGTTCGAGCCGTAGCCCGAGCTTTTCGGCGACGGTGGCCAGGAGACGGTCGAGCGGCGCCGCGACCTCGAGCGACCATGTCGGGGCCGTCGTCGGAGTGCCTGCGGGTTTCGATCGGGCCAGCGACTCCCACGCTCCCGGCGCGGCCGACACCGCCGGCCCCCCCACGCCGTCATCCCCGCAGGGGACGATCGCCACCCGCACCTTCCCAGCCGCGCCCCGCGCGCCGGTCCAGTCGAGCCGGCGGTCGTACTGGAGGAGGACCAGGTCGATCCGCTCGGCCAAAGGCAGGGACGGGAGGACGGCTCCACGAAGGTGATCGTGGGGAAGCTCGTCGAGCCCGTCGATCGCCAGGCCCCCCTCCCGCGCGGCGGCGGCGACGAGATCGTGGGGAGTGGCGCCATCGTCCCAGGTCCAGGGTGCGCTCGCCCCGGCCGCTGCACGGAGACGGTTGGGGAGTTTCTTCATCGTCGCGCCGCGTGCCTCCTCGGCGGCGAGCACCATCGCCGTTCGGTTCCTGGGCACGATGCGGATCGAGTCGGCGAGGACCACGCATCCGGTGCCCGCCGCGTCGCAGACCCTTCCCAGAGCCTCGTCGGCCGGCGCGTCGCGCAGATCGAGCGACACCGCGACGCCGGGGTCGATGCGACGGTCGAGGATCACCGGCCGCCCGAGGAGCGTCGAGAGCCGCTCGCACGCGGCGTGGAGGGGAAGCCCGGTCCAGGTGACGGTGATCGTGGGGACGGCCCCCGCCGCCGCCGCCCTGCCGGGCGGCCCGAGCGGCGGCACCAGCGCCGCAAGCGCCATCACGGCGACGAGCGAGCGGGCGATCGTGCCCGCCGACCCGATCGCCCGAGGGGCTCCGTACCCGCCGGGCCGAACGCGGAGCGGGTGTTTCATCCGTGCCTCCCCCCGAGCGCCTCGCGGACACCCTGGGCAGTATAGTGTCGGCTGCCGTCCAGCCGGCCCGGGGGACTCCGGGCGCGGGGCCCGGAGGGGAAGGGAGTGTCCGTGCGCGACGAGGTCCACGCCGCCGCCGAGTCCCCCGACGTCGTGATCCTCGGCGCGGGCATCAATGGCGCGGCGCTGGCGCGGGAGTTGGTCCTCAACGGGGCCTCGGTGACCGTCGTCGAAGCCGACGACGTCGCCTCCGGGACGACGCGCTGGTCGACGCGGCTGGTCCACGGGGGGCTGCGGTACCTGGAGTACGGTGAGGTGGGGCTCGTTCGCGAGAGCCTCGCCGAACGGGCGCGATTGGTGCGACTGGCTCCCCATCTCGTGCAGCCGCTGGGTTTCTACGTCCCCTTGCGCGGCTGGCTCGGGGGGCTGCGGGCGGCGGCGGCGCGCGTCCTGGGCCTCGACGCCCTCGCGAGGCGTTTCACCGATCGGCGCGGGCGCGGGGCCATCGCCGTCGGTCTCGGGCTGCGGATGTACGACTTCCTCGCCCGCGGCACCGGATGGCCGCGGCACCGGATGGCCCGCGCCGGGGGGGAGGGGCTCCCGCGCGTCGATGCCCGGCGCTACCCACTGGCCGCGCTGTACGACGATGCCCGGATGACGCTGCCGGAGAGGTTCACCGTCGAACTGCTCGTCGACGCGGCCCGCATCGCGGCCGAGAAGGGCCTCCCCTTCGACGTCCACACCCGGTGCGCCGCCCGGCTCGACGACGACGGCCGGATCCGTCTGTTCCGGGCCGGAGCGGAGGGGACCCGGGCGGCCGCCGTGCTCGCGCCGCGCGCGATCGTCAACGCCACCGGGGCGTGGGTCGATCGCACGAACCGGGACTGCCTGCCCGGGACCGGTGCCCGCCGGCCGTTGGTCGGCGGCACGAAGGGGAGCCATCTCGTGCTCGACCATCCACCGCTCCGCGCGGCGCTGGGCGCCCGCGCGGTCTACGCGGAGGCGGAGGACGGCCGGCCGGTGTTCGTGATCCCGTTCGGCCTCCGTTTCGTGCTCGTGGGGACGACCGATCTCCCCTTCGCCGCCGATCCGGCCACCGCCCGCGCCGACGGTGCCGAGATCGACTACCTCCTCGGCGTGGCGGCGACGCTCTTCCCCGACGCCGCGCCTCCGCAGGCGTCTCTCGTCGGCCACTACGCCGGGGTGCGGCCGCTGCCCGCCACGGCCGGGGCGCCGGCCGGGATCACGCGCCGCCACATGCTCGTCGCCCTCGAGGGCACCCCGGTGCCTGCGTGGGCGATCGTGGGGGGAAAGCTCACCACCTGCCGGAGCCTCGCCGAGGAGGCGGCGTCCCGCGTGCTGGGGGCGCTCGGGCGAGGCGTGGTGGCGACGTCGCGCGAGCGAGCGCTCCCCGGCGCCTCGAGCCCCGCGCGCTCGCGGGAGCTCGTGGCGGCGCTGGCCGCCGCCGCCGAGCGTGTTGGCGTGGAGCGGTCGATCGCGGCCGCGGGGGGGGCGGCGAGCGTGGCCCTGTTCGGGGCGCGGGCCGCCGGGATCCTCGATCTGGCGTCGCGTGCCGAGCCCGCGCGGCGCACGGCGCTCCTCTCGCCGCTGGCCGGCAGCGACCTGCCCGCCGCCGTCGTGCCGCTGTGCCTGGAGGAGGAGTGGGCCGAGTCGCTCGGCGACCTCGTGGAGCGGCGTCTCGTCCTGCCGTTGGTCGCGCCGATGTCGGTGGCGACGATCCGCGCCGTGGCCGAGGAGATGGTTCTCGCCGGCCGTCTCGACGCCGCGGACGTGCCGGCGGAGGTCGACGCCCTCGCGGCCGGGCTCGTCGCCCGCCACGGCCTCCGGTTCGCCGCACCCCCCTGAACTCCGCGAGCCCACCGCACACCGAAGGAGCCCTCCATGCCCGCCTCCGCCACGTCCGCCGGGATCCTCGCCCTCGACCAGGGCACCACCTCCAGCCGGGCGATCCTCTTCGACCGGCGCGGGTTTCCCGTGGCCACCGCCCAGGAGGAGTTCCCCCAGCACGTGCGCGGCGGCGACGACGGCGCCGACCGCTCGATCGTCGAGCACGATCCCGAGGACCTGTGGGGATCGACGCTCCGCTGCGCCCGCGCGGCGCTCGATCGGGCGGGAGTGACGGCGGACGCCGTGGCCGGCATCGGCATCACCAACCAGCGCGAGACGACGATCCTCTGGGATCGGGCCACGGGGAGGGCGGTGGCGCCGGCGATCGTGTGGCAGAGCCGGGTTTCGGAGGGGATCTGCAGGCGTCTGCGCGACGCCGGGCTCGAGGCGGAGGTGCGGCGGCGCACCGGACTGCTCCTCGATCCCTACTTCTCCGCCACGAAGATCGTCCACCTCCTGGAGACCGTTCCCGGCCTCCGGAACGCCTGCGAGCGCGGCGAGATCCTCTTCGGTACCGTCGACACGTGGCTGGTGTGGCGGCTCACGGGGGGCAGGGTTCACGCCACCGACCCCACCAACGCCAGCCGCACGCTCCTCTACGACATCGACCGGCTCGAGTGGAGCGACGAGCTCTGCGGGATCTTCGGCATTCCGCCGCGCATCCTCCCCGAGGTGCGGCCGTCGAGCGGCGATTTCGGCACCGCCGACGCGGCGCTCCTCGGCCGCGCCGTGCCGATCGCCTCCTGCGCCGGCGACCAGCAGGCGGCCGCCTTCGCCCAGGGGTGCGTGCGACGCGGGGTCGCGAAGAACACCTACGGCACCGGAGCCTTTCTCCTGGTCTCCACTGGCGACACCCGCGAAGCGCCCCCCGATGGCCTGCTCTCGACGGTGACCTGCGGACCGGTGCCGGGAAGCGTCGGGTACGCCGTCGAGGGGTCGGTGTTCGTGGCGGGGGCGCTCGTGGGATGGCTGCGCGACGGGCTCGGGATCGTTCCGGCGGCGGCGGACATCGAGGCACTGGCGGCGAGCGTGCCCGACAGCGGCGGGGTGATGCTCGTGCCGGCGCTCACCGGCCTCGGCGCCCCGCACTGGGATCCCGCGGCACGCGGCCTGCTCGTCGGCTTCTCGCGGGCCACCACGCGCGGTCACGTCGCGCGGGCCGCGCTCGAGGGAATCGCGCTCGAGGTCGCCGACGTGGTGGGAGCGGTGGAACGCGGCACCGGCGTGCGGCTCGAGAAACTCCGCGTCGACGGCGGTGCGAGCGTCAACGACCTGCTCATGCAGACGCAGGCCGACGTGCTCGGCCTGCCGGTGGAGCGGCCCGCGGTTCCGGAGACCACGGCGTTGGGAGCGGCGCTCCTGGCGGGCCTGGCGACCGGCTTCTATCCGACGCTCGACGGCGTGCCCGAGGCGGTGCGCGTCGAGCGGACGTTCCTGCCGCGACTGGACGCCGCGGGGCGACTGCGGCTCCGGGAGCGGTGGGACGACGCGGTCGCCCGGTCGCGGGGCTGGGCACGCGGGTGACCGCTCAACGCAGCGTCGGGGCGCCGGTGGCCTGCTCCGCCACCTGGACACGCTGGGCGTACTTCTGCGGATCGACCTTGAAGGCGGCCTGGGAGTCCGGGGAGGCGAAAAGGTAGATCTTCGACCGGTAGGAGACGCCGTACTGACGCTGGCCAGGCACCTTCTTTCCCGAGTCGAAGGCGAGGACCGGATCGTCGCCCGACAGGCCGGGGGCGAAGCGGTCGGGATTGGCGAGGAACGCCCGCTGCTCCTCCGGCCCGGCACAGAGATAGGTCCGGCCGCGGTGGCGCACGCCCCACTTGGCCCGCCCCTCCGTCCACTTTCCCTTTTCGACGAGCGTCACCGGGCAGTAGCCCTCGAGCCCGACCGGCATCGACGTGCCCGGATCGGACCCCGGGACGCCGGTCGAGGGGATCTCGGCGGGGCTCACGGCCGGCTCTGCGGGCTTGGCGGGCTTCCCCACGAGGCTCGTGAACGGTTTCTGCACCGCCGCCCAGAATCCGGAGGACTTCTTCTCCTTCTCAGGCGCGACCGGCGGCGCGGCGGGGGCCGAGGGGGGCGTCGTCGGCTGGTCGAGCCAGGATGGGGCAGGGGCCGCTTGTGCCTGCAGCGCGGTCGAGCCCGTGGAGGGGGACGCGACCTGGGGGGCCGACTGCGCGCCGGGGTCGGTGGTCGCCGGAGAGGCCGTCGGCGCCAACGCCGGGGTGGACTCCGCGGGCGGATTCGTTGCGACAGGGGCCGAGGCCAGCGGCGCGGAGGCCGTCTCGGCGGGCCACGGCGCGGCAGGCGGCGCCGAGACGGCGGGAGCCGCGGGGGCGGCCGGCGCGGGGGGCGCCCTGTCTCTTATACACATCTGACGCTGCC
>CAWUOA010000151.1:0-7449 GCA_963923225.1 uncultured Planctomycetaceae bacterium | reverse complement strand
GATCGACCGTGATCCCGGTGTAGAGCGAGCCGTCGCGGCAGCGGAGGATGTAGACCGTCCAGGGTTTCACGATTGCGTCGAACCTCCGCCTCGCCCGCCACCGAAACGCTCGTGAGCATAGCGGTTCCCACGCCTTCGGCCCCGATCGGGTGGCACCGCAGGCGGCCGACCACGTATCCTCTGCCAGCGGTGTCGGGGGAATCCAGACAG
The DNA here is from genome assembly GCA_963923225.1 of uncultured Planctomycetaceae bacterium. Classification (GTDB taxonomy): domain Bacteria; phylum Planctomycetota; class Planctomycetia; order Pirellulales; family UBA1268; genus QWOP01. Next base: position 7,239 of record CAWUOA010000151.1, on the reverse strand, counting down.
GGGGGGGCGGCGATGCGGCGTACGACCGGCAAGCGACGATCGGCAGGGGCGCACGCGGCTCCTCCGGCGGTCTTCCTCCTCGTCATGGGCGTTCTCTCATGGGCCGCGGCGACGCCCGCGATCGCCGCCGATCCCCCGCCGACCTTCCGCGCCGGCTTCGCCGAGCGCGACGTGAGCCCGAAGGTGGGGGACGAGGCGCCCGGGGGCTACGGCAAGGCGCGGCACGGCGCCTTCCACGATGCCTGCAAGGCCCGCGCGGCGGTCTTCGACGACGGCCAGGGCCCGGTGGCGATCGTGGGTCTCGACGCGCTCCTGATCCGCAAGCCGACGGTCACCGAGGCGCGGAAGCGGATCGCGGAGCGGACCGGCATCGCCCCCGAGCGCGTTTTGATCGCCGCCTCCCACTCCCACTCCGCCGGGCCCACCGGGATGATCCTCCCGCGGGAGTTCGACGGCGATTCGGCGCTCGTGCGTTCGCTCGCCTACGACAAGACCGTCACCGCCAACGACGACTACCTCGAAAAGGTCACCGAAGGAATCGCCGCGGCCGTCACCGAGGCCTTCGAGCGTCGCGGTCCCGTCCGCGCCGCCGCCGGCTACGGCCTCGCCGAGGGGGTGGCCTTCAATCGGCGCTTCCGGATGCGGAGCGGTTTCACGATGACCCATCCGGGCGTCGGCAATCCCGACATCGTCTCGGTGGCCGGCGGCGTCGATCCGCAGGTGGGGGTGATCGGGGCCTGGAACGCCGCGGGGGAGTGCACCGGCGTCGTCGTCAACTTCGCCTGCCATGCCACGACCGGGCCGGGGGGCATCTCGGCCGACTACGTCCATCACCTCGAACGCACGCTCAAAGGCGCCCTCGGCGACGGCTGCATCGTCGTCTTCACCCCCGGCATGGCCGGCGACGTCACGCAGGTCGACAACCGCGCCCGCACGGCCACGCCGCAGTTCGGCGACGCCGCCGCCCGGCGCCTCGGCGCCGCGGTGGGGGCGGCGGCCGCGCAGGCCCTGCTCGCGCTCGAGCCCTCGGCCGGGCCGCTCCTGCCGCTGGCCGCCGCCGACCGCACGCTCGACATCCCGCGGCGCGTGCCGAAGCCGGAGCGGGTCGCCAAGGCGCGGGCCCTCGTCGAGCTTCCGGCCGACGCGAAAGTCGATCCCACCGAGTGGACCTTCGCCAAGGAGCTCGTCCTCCTCGACGCGCGGCTGGCACGCGAGCCGGTGGCTCCGGTCGAGGTGCAGGCGATCCAGGTAGGGCCGGCGGTGTTCCTCTCCTGTCCGGCGGAGTACTTCGTCGACTACGGGCTCGAGCTCAAGGCGGCCGGACCCTTCCCGGTCACCTTCCCGGTGTCGCTGGCCAACGACTGCGTCGGCTACGTCCCCACCGAGGATGCCCTCGGCCCCCGCGGCGGCGGCTACGAGACGCGCCTCACGAGCTATTCCAATCTCGTCCCCACGGCGGGCCGCACGATCTGCGACGCGCTCAAGGGTCTCGCCGCCGAATTGAAGCCGGGCCCGGTGCCGCTCGCCCCGCCGGCGCCGCCGTTCACCGGCCAGCCCTGGAGCTACGGCAACCTCCCCCCCGAACTCGACTGAGCCTCAATCACTCTTCCCTCCCACCGACACGTCCTCATCCCCAGCAGGAATCGCCCCCATGCCCCGCATCTCGCGCCGCTCGCTCCTCCGCCACGCCACGCTCACCGGGATCGCGCTGCCGCTGGTCGGCTCGTCGGGCCTCGTCCGCGCGGCCGCCAACGACAAGCTCCGGCTGGCCGGGATCGGCGTCGGCGGGATGGGCGGAGCCGATCTCGCCTCCCTCTCCTCGCACCCGCACGTCGAGGTGGTGGCCTTGTGCGACGTCGACTCCGGCAACCTCGCCGCCGCGGGCGAGAAGCACCCCGGGGCGAAGCGTTTCGCCGACTTCCGCAAGCTGTTCGACGAGTTCGCCGGCTCCTTCGACGCCGTCCACGTCTCCACCCCCGATCACACGCACGCCCCGGCGGCGATGACCGCGCTCAACCACGGCAAGCACGTCTACTGCCAAAAGCCGCTCACGCACGACGTCCACGAGTCCCGCCAGCTCCGCGTGATCGCCGCGGCCCACCCCGAGCTCGTCACGCAGATGGGCACGCAGATCCATTCGAACACCCAGTACCGCACCGCGGTGAAGCTCGTGCAGAGCGGGATCATCGGCAAGGTGCGCGAGGTCTGCTCCTGGAGCGGCAAGACCTGGGGCTACGACGGCCCGAAGCCGGAGAGCGGCCCGGTGCCGGCGAACCTCGACTGGGATCTCTGGCTCGGCACCGCCGCCGAGCGTCCCTACGCCCCGAACCAGTACCACCCGGGCAACTGGCGGCGTTGGTACGACTTCGGCGGCGGCACGATGGGCGACATGGCGATCCACATTCTCGATCCGGTGTTCAGCGCCCTCGAGCTCGGCCCCGCGCGGAGCCTCCTCTCCAAGAGCTCGGCCGCGCCCCCCGACTCCTTCGGGATGCAGAACGAGACCCGCTTCGTGTTCCCCGCGGGGAAGTACACCACCGACGGCTTCACGCTCACCTGGTTCGACGGCGGCAAGATGCCCGACACCTCCGCCTGGCCGCTCGACGCGGGCGATGGCAAGCGGATGGCGCTCCCCGACCAGGGCTCGATCTTCTTGGGCGAGGAGGGGGCGATCCTCCTCCCACACGTGGCGATGCCGCAGCTGTTGCCGGTGGCGAAGTTCGGGAAGACGAAGATCGACGCCGCCCCCGACGGCAATCACTACCACCTCTTCGTCGACGCCTGCCTGGGCGGCGCGCCGACGACCTGCGGCTTCGGCTACGCCGGCCCCCTCACGGAGACCGTGCTCCTGGGCACCCTCGCCAACCGCTTCCCCGGCGACGAGCTCCGCTGGCAGCCCGAGGCGATGACGATCCCCAATCACGACAAGGCCGACGCCCTCCTGCGGCGCCGCTACCGCAAGGGCTTCGAGGTGGACAACCTCTCCTGACACGCACCGTCTCGGCCATCGACCGAAGCGGCCTCGGATTCAGGGGGAACCCGACCGGCTGAAACTGATGTCCCAGTTCCCGCCGAGGATGTCCGCTGCCTCGTCCGAAATGTCCATGATGCCGAGTGCCAATTCGCCCTCTCGAGCCGACAGTTTCGTGGCCGCCTCTTCGGAGAGCGTATGCACCGAAAACAAGGCCAGCATGCCCCCCTCGTGGCCGGCAAGCGCCTCGGCCGCCTCGGTCGACAGCGTCTTCACGCCGCTGAGTTCCAGATCGCCACGGTGCTTCGCGAGCGCTCGTGCCAGCTCCGGCGAAAGCTCGGTCAGGCCGCACAGTCGCAGGCGTCCCTCGTGCGTCCCGAGCGACTCGGCGTCGTCGATCGCGAGCGTGGCGAGGCCGTCGAGGCACAGATAGCCGCGGTGCGAGGCGAGCGCCCGTGCCACCCCGGGCGAGAGATCCGTCAGGCCGGCGAGCATCAGCGAACCGCGTTTTCTCGCCAGCGCAACGGCCGCCTCGGAGGAGAGCGTGGGCAGGCCGTCGAGCGAGAGGGAGCCCACGTGCCCCGCCAGCAATTCCGCCACCTCGATGGAGAGCGTCGCCACGCCATCCAGACACAACTCGCCGCCCCCGTGGGAGGCGAGCGCCTCGGCCGCCGAAGGGGAGAGCGAAGGCAGTCCACTCAGGTCGAGAGTGGCCCGGGTCGTCGCCAGCACCATGATCGCCTCATCGGACACGACGCGGAGGGAGTGGAGATCCAGAACGGTTCGGTGCATGGCGAGCGCTGCGGCAGCCTCGTCGGAGAGTGACTGCAGGCTGCCGAACTCCAATCCGCCCCGGTGCTTCGCGATCGCGCCGGCGGCTTCGGGGGAGAGCGTGTCGAGTCTGTCGAAGATCAACATCGCCTCGTGGGGCTCCAGTGCCCGGGCCACGTCGGGCGGGAGCGTCGTGAGACCGAGCACGAGCGGACTCCCGCTCTTCGCGAGCGCCCCCGCCGCCTCCGGGGAGAGCGATGCCAGACCACCGAGGAACACTTGACCCCTCACAGGCGCAAGCGCTCGTGCAGCCTCTGGCGACAGATCGGTCACACCGCCGAGGTACAACGGGCCGAAGTGCTTCGACAACGCCGATGCAAGAGCGACGGAGAGCGTCGGCAGCCCGTCGAGGTACAGCTGACCGTGGTGCGCCCCCAAGGCCTCCGCCTCCTCGGGAGCGAGCGTCGAAAGCCCGCGCAGGGACAGGATGCCTCGAGCCTTCGCGAGCGCCGCGGCGACTTCAGGGGAGATTGTTTCCACGCCGTCGAGCATCAGGCTCCCCCGGGCATTCCCCAGCGCCCGCGCGAGGTCGGGCGGGAGCGTCTTGAGCCCGCGGAGCCCGAGGATGCTCCCGTGCTCGACCAAGCGGCCGGCTTGGTAGGCCGACAGCTCGGTCAGTCCGTCGAGGTTCAACGGACCCACGTGCGGCACCAGCGCCGCGATCGCCTCGTCCGAAATCTCCGCGAGGCCGTCGAGATCGAGTTCCCCATCGCGCGTGGCGAGCACCGCGGCGACCTCGGGTGACAGTGTGGTCAGGCCATCGAGCGACAGTAATCCTTCGCGCTCGGCGAGCTCGACCGCTCGCTCGACCGTCAGCTCGGTGATGAGATCCGTGTCATCGGACAGCACCTGCGCAGCGGCCAAATGCGCCAACAGGCCGAGCATCGATAGCACGAACGCAAAACCCATGGGGGTCCCTCCCTCCGATCGGCTCGTCCGTTCCCGCGGTCAGTCGTACATTCCGCCGTCGAGCACCTCCACGTCCTTCGACGAGCGGAGGATCTCCCTCTGCCTCGGCGTGAACGCGTTCGGCGTCCGCAGGAACACCGTCCCCCGGTGGCGTGCCAGGGCCTCGGCCTGCCGGTCGGTGAGCGTGGCGAGGCCGACGAGCGAGAGCGTGCCCTCGTGCCGGGCGAGCAGCTCCGCCTGCCGGTCGGTGATGGCGGACACGCCCCGCAGTCCGAGCCAGCCTTCGATCCCCGCGAGGGCTTCGGCCAGCTCGTCGGTGAGCGTGGCGAGTCCGTCGACGTTGAGCGAGTCCGACCGGACGGCGAGGACCCGCGCGGCCTCGGGGTCGAGTGACTCGAGCCCGGGGAGCGACAAGCGCTTCCCCCTCCTGGCCAGCCCTTCCGCCTCCGCGGCGCCGAGCTCGCGGAGATCCACGAGCGTGAGAGCGTCCTGGCGGGCGCCGAGGGCGGCGGCCTGCCGCGCGGTGAGCGACCGCACTCCCGCGATCTCGAGGTCGCCCTGCCTCATGGCCAGCGCCGCCGCCTGCCGCTCGGAGAGCGTGGTGAGCCGATGGGACGTGAGGGTCAATTTGCCGAAGTGCAGGGCGAACTCCCCGGCCAAGTCGTCGGTGAGGGTGTCGAGCCCGCCGAGCCTCAGGTCTCCCTCGTGCCTCGCGAGCGCGCGGGCCTGGCGCGGCGAGAGGCGCTCGAGGCTTCCGAGATCGAGCCTCCCCACGCGACGCGCGAGCACCTCGGCGGCGTCGTCGGAGAGTGACGAGACGCCGTCGAGAAACAGGAATCCCTCGTGCCGGGCCAGCAGCGACGCCTGTCGGTCGGAGAGCGTCCGCAGTCCGTCGAGGAAGAGGGAGCCGCGTCGCGGCTCCTGAAAGATCATGTCCCTGCCAGTCGTCGCGACCACCTGCTCGAGCCAGAGGAAGCGTCCCTGCCGGGAGAACGCCTCCGCCTGCCGGTCGTTGAGTCGCTCGAGCCCTCCGAGCGTCAACAGGGCCTGATGCCCCGCGAGCGCTTCGGCCTGGGCGTCGTCGAGCTCCGTGAGGCCGTCGAGAAACAACGGATGCTCGTGCCGGGCGAACGCCTCGGCTTGCCGGACGGTGAGCGAGCGGAGGCCGCTCAAGCCGAGCGCGCCGTGGAAGCGCGAGAGCGATTCGGCCTGCCGGTCGGTGAGCGCACGAATCCCGTCGAGCCGCAGCCAGCCGCGCAGGCGGCCGAGATCCTCGGCCATGTCGTCGGTCAAGTCCGTCGACGTGCGGAGATCGATCATTCGCCCCTGCCGCTCGGGCGTTTGCTGGTACGTCTCATTCGAGAGGGACGTGAACACGGCCCAGGTGCGGAACGACGGCGTCTCCGCCGCCGGGAGCCAGGCGGGAAGCGTGGCCACGACGAGGCAAAGCAGGCTGCGCATGCGGAGCGTCTCCTTCCGGGCGATCCCGCAGCCGCCCCCGGCGGAGTCGGCCGGTGCCGCGGTGCGTCCCGTCGACGTCGCAGTATCGCCGCCCCCCCTTTCGGAGGCACGACCAGTTTTTCGGGGGGCGTGGCCCGCGCGCCGACGGAAAAGCCCCTCGCGGCCCGCGGTCGGGGAGAGTCCCCGTTCGAGCGGATCGCAGCCGGCTGGCCGGGGAGCGGGGAGCGACCAGGAGGGGCCCGAGACGACGTGTCCGACTGTCGGAATGCCCGGGGAAACGGGCCGCATTGCCCTGGAACGCCCCCTCTCCACGGCCCGGATAGATTTCGATCGACCGGCACGCAGGGCGGGCGATTCCCGCGCGGCGAACCCGGCGAGCGAGCGCGGACGACGAGTTGCCACCTTCTCTGCCTGGTCGCGGGGTCGAGGCAGAGCGTAGGCCGACGACGGTGGACGCCCCCGGCGTCCGCGACCGTCACGTCGACTGTCGCGTCGAAAGGCATTTCGACGGCATCTGCTGAACGGATTCAGTCCGTTTCAGTCCCTCCGTACGAGGAGTGCCTCATGCCCACCACCCCCGCTTCGGCCGGTGGATCCTTTCTCTCCCGGTTCTTCTCCCGCTCACCGGACCGTGCCCGCCGACGGATCGCCCCCCATTCCGCGATCGTCGCCTTGATGATCACGCTCGCCGCGGCCGGATCCGCGGTGGCCAACCCCGACCTCGAGCTCGTGATCGGCAACGTCGACACGTTCAGCAAGGGGTCCGACGGGAAGGGAGCCCCATGGACGCTCGGCGACAAGGACTGGTCGTTTCTCGACGCCACGGGGGACTGGACCGGTGCAGAGAAAATCACCCTCACCATCAACGGCACCCCCTCGCTGTTGAAGCATGGGTTCGTGATCAGCAGCCTGTCCGCGTACCAGGGCCCGATCACCCTGGAGCTCGGCTACCTCGTGAAGATCAACGGGGCCGACGGCCCCAGCACCTTCGCCAGCGTTCTTCTCGACTCGTCCTACGGCAACCCGACGACCGACGTGTGGAAGGACGTGTACACGTCGTACGACGA
>CAWUOA010000150.1:0-7453 GCA_963923225.1 uncultured Planctomycetaceae bacterium | reverse complement strand
GCGAAGGACCCGCGCTCGGCCGGTCAGTCCGTGACCGACTCGCCACCGGCCCGGGTGCACATCGCGCGGTAAACCGCTTCGTCGATCGTGTCGTCGAACCGGCGGACCGAGGCGTCGCCCAGGAGGAAGTTGACGCCGGTGGGGTGGTTGCTCGTGAAGTCGTCGAAGTGGTGGTGCGCGTCGTTGGGGGTGTGGTCGGCCACACCGACGATCCGGGCCAGGGACGCTTTGGCCCCCGTCACCACTCCGGTCCAGGTGCTCGACCCGAGCCGCGAATGGCGTTCCCCCACGAAGAGCGTCTTGCTCGACCCATCGAGCATGTCCTTCATGCCGATCCGGCTGTTGCGGAAGAACATGCCGTTCCCGGCCGCAGGAGCGTCGTCGACCTCGATCGTGCCGAAGACGCCCACGTAGTTCGACTTGCCCACCTCGCACAGCGCCGCCAGCGTGCCGCCGTCGACGGCCTCGCCATAGTGGTGCTCCTCCTCCTCGTCCGCACCATCGTCGGCACCGATGAGGAAGGAACCGTCGCCGCCGGTGGGGCCGCGCGTGTCGGACGCGCAGGTGAAGGTCGGCACCGCGGTCCTGCGGACATCGGCATGCAGCGAGGGATCTGCGGGATCGAAGACGGGGCGGCGGCGGTCGATGCGGTCGAAGAGGGCCGACTGCTCGACCTGCGGGAGGAGCTCACTCCCCCAGCCCCATCCGGGAAGCTCGTCGGCGGCGGTGCCGGTGGGAACGTCGAGGCCCGTCCAGCCGGAGGGGAAACGGCGGGCGTGGTCGTGCCAGTGATGGAGTGCCAGGCCCACCTGCTTGAGATTGTTGCGGCAGGCGGTGGCGCGGGCAGCCTCGCGGGCCGACTGCACGGCGGGGAGCAGGAGGCCGACGAGCGTGCCGATGATGGCGATCACCACCAGGAGCTCGACGAGCGTGAAGGCCCCGCGCCGGGCGGAGCGAAGCGGCTGGCGCGGCATAGTCGGCGTCCTCTGCTGTAGGAGCGAAAAGCCCGAGGGGAGGCCCCTGGACCGTCGAGCGAGCCCCCTCGATACGCTCCCGAAAGATAGGAACGGGCTGGGCTGGAGTCAATGAAAGGAGCGGCCCGGGCGGGCCACCGCACCCTCCTCACCTCCCCCCGTCCGCCTCCATCTCGGCGTCCATCCCGGCCGCCGCCAGCATCGCCAGCATCCCCGCCACCTGACGGGCGTCGATGGCGTCGGCTCGGCGGGACTCGACCCGGACGCAATGGCGGGCGAGAAGCTCCGAGTCGATCGCCGCCAAGCCCCGAAAGCGACGCATCGTCGCCGGCTGCCGGCGGCGGACCTCCTCGACCAGCGTCACCAGTCCTTCCTCCGAGTGGGCCACCAGCGGCGGGCTGCCGTCGGCCGGCGCCACCTCCCCCCAGGGCGCGCGCACCCAGTGCACGATCCCCGGTCCCGACGGCGGCTCCAGCAGCGGCCGCAGCGCCGTCTCGAGGAAGGCGAGGAGGAGGACGCCGCAGTGGATGCCATCGGCGTCGGGATCGGTGAGGATCAGGAGGCGTTCGAATCGCAGCCGGTCGCCCTGGAAGTCGCCCTGCATCCCCGTACCGAGCGCCGCGGCCAGGGCGCGGAACAGCGGCTGGGTGGCCAGTCGCCGCGGCGACGCTTTGACGGCGTTGAGCGGCTTGCCCTGCATCGCCAGCACCGCCTGGGTCCGCGGGTCGCGGACGCGTGCCACCGCCAGGGCGGCCGACTCCCCTTCGACCACGAACAGCTCCGCGCCGCTGCCGGCGCCATGGCGTTCGGAATCGATGAGTTGGACCGGCCCCGCGCCGAATGGACGGTCCTGGCACGTTCTCGTCATCGGCCGCTGGCTTTCCCGGAGTGTTGGCCGCGAGGCGGACGGGACGGGAGCCTTTTTCCGGCAGACTCTCCGGCGCGACACGGCGAATGAGGAAGGTAGACTTTTCCAGTTCGCCCGTCGGCGCGAGTTTTCCCGCCCCCTTCCCGGCCGCCCGTAAGGAACAGGAATAGTCCGATGCCCACCGTCGTGAGCCAGGGCGCACGGACGCCGCGAAACGGGCTGGCCGCCCTGCTGGCGGTGGCCTCGCTGCTGGCAGGCGGCGCGCGGGCCGACGACGATCGGCTCCTCTTCGAGCGGGACATCGAGCCGATCCTCACCGCCCGGGGATGCAACGGGGGCGGCTGCCACGGGAAGTCGGGCGGCCAGAACGGCTTCGCCCTCTCCCTCTTCGGCTTCGATCCCGACTTCGACCACCGCTCGATCGTCTCCTCGGCGCGGGGCCGGCGCCTCGCCGCCGCCTCGCCGCGCGACAGCCTCTTGATCCAGAAGGGGATCGCGGCCCTCCCCCACGGCGGCGGCAAGAAGCTCGATCCCGACGGCGAGGAGGTCCGGCTCCTCGAACGCTGGATCGAGCAGGGGACGCCGCGGGCCGGCCCCGACGATCCGCGCCTGGTGCGGATCGAACTCTCCCCTCCGCCGCGGCCGCTGGCGCCGGGGGAGCGCGTGCCCCTCTCCGTCGTCGCCCGCTACTCCGACGGCTCCTCGCGCGACGTCACCGCCACCTCCTCCTGGCACGCCGGGGAGCCGGCCGTCCTCGACGCGCGCGACGGCGAGGTCCGTGCCGGCGAGCATGCCGGCGAGGGGACGGTGATGGCCCGACACGTCGGGCAGATCGCCACCTGGACCGCGCCGATCGTGCCCCCAGGCTCGGTCGACCCGGCGCTCTATGCCGCGCTCCCGCGGCGCACCCCGTTCGACGATCCGGTGTGGAAGAAGCTCGCCACGATGAACGTCCTGCCGAGCGGGCAGGCTCCCGACGCCACGCTCCTGCGCCGGGCCCACGTCGATCTCATCGGCCGGCTCCCCACACCCGAGGAGGCGCGGGCGTATCTCGCCGACGGCGACCCGGGCAAGCGCGCGAAGCTCGTGCAGGCGCTGCTGGCGAGGTCCGAGTACGCCGACTTCCAGGCCAACAAGTGGGCCGATCTCCTCCGGCCCAATCCCTACCGCGTCGGCATCAAGGCCACGCTCTCCCTCGACGGCTTCCTCCGCGACAGCTTCCGCGAGAACCTCCCCTACGACGAGTTCGTCCGCCGCCTCCTCACCGCCACCGGGAGCACCTTCCGCGACGGCGCCACGACGGTCTTTCGCGACCGGCGCAGCCCCGACGAGATCGTGACGATGACGAGCCAGCTGTTCCTCGGGGTGCGCCTGGAGTGCGCGAAGTGCCACCAGCACCCCTTCGAGGTCTACGGCCAGGACGATTTCTACTCGCTCGCCGCGTTCTTCGGCCGCGTGGCGTACCGCGGCACCGGCCTCTCGCCGCCGATCTCCGGCGGCGAGGAGACGGTCACCGTCGCCGCCTCGGGCGAGGTCCGCCACCCGCTCTCGGGCGCCGTCCTCGCGCCGCGGCCGCTGTTCGGCGAGCGCGTCGAGGTGCCGGCCGGGGCCGACCCGCGGGCGAGCCTCGTCGACTGGCTCACCGCGCACGACAACCCCTTCCTCCACCGCGCCGCGGTCAACCGCATCTGGGGGGACCTGTTCGGCGTCGGCATCGTCGATCCGGTCGACGACTTCCGGGCCACCAATCCCCCCTCGAACCCCGCCCTGCTCGACGCCCTCGTGGCGGAGTTCCGCGCCGGCGGCACCGACCAGAAGAAGCTCCTGGCGACGATCCTCGCCTCGGCGGTGTGGGACCGCTCGAGCCTCCCCGATGCCACGAACGTCGGCGACACGCGCAACTTCTCCCGCCACTACCGGCGCCGGCTCCGCGCCGAGGTCCTCGCCGACGCCATCGACGACGTCACCGAGGTGCCCACCGACTACGCCGGCCTCGCGCCCCAGTCGCGCGCCGTCCATCTCTGGACGCACCGCACGCCGGCCACGTTCCTCGACGTCTTCGGCCGCCCCGATCCCAACCAGGATCCCCCCTGCCAGCGCGACCCCGACGCCACCGTCGTCCAGGCGCTGCACCTCATGAACAGCGCCGCGATCGAGGGGAAGATCGCCGACGACGCCGGCCGTGCCGCGCGCCTGGCCGCCTCCGACGCGAGCCCCGAGGGCATCGTGGAGGAGCTCTACCTCGCCTGCTACGCGCGCTTTCCCACCTCCTCGGAGCGGGAGTCGCTCGTCGCCCTGTACGGCGCCCCGGGCCGCTCTCGCCGCCGGGTGACCGAGGACATACTCTGGGCGCTGGTCAATTCGCCGGAGTTCGTGTTCGTCGACTGACCGGCCGACGCGGGGGGATTCGCCATGGACCGACCGATCGCCAGAACCGACAGGACCTCCCTCCCGGGGGACTCGCCCATGCTCCGTCACCGCTTCGGCCGCCGCGACGGCCTCCGCCTCGGGATCGGCGGGCTCGCCGGAGGCAGCTTTCTGGAGCTCTTCCGTCTCGCCGCGGAGGCGAAAGCGGAGAACGCTCCGGCCCACCGCCCCCCCTGCAACTGCATCCTCGTCTGGATGGACGGCGGCCCGACGCACTTCGAGACGTTCGACCCCAAGCCCGAGGCCCCGGCGGAGATTCGCGGCGAGTTCTCGCCGATCTCGACGAAGGTCCCCGGCGTGTTCTTCTCCGAGCACATGACGGAGCTGGCGAAGATCGCCGACAAGTTCGCCGTCATCCGATCGGTCTGCCACAACCAGGGCAACCACGGCGCCGGCAACCATTACATGATGACCGGCGCCCCGCCGCGGATCCCGGTCGGTTGCGGCGCGTTCGTGAGCTTCCACCCGAGCATGGGCTCGGTGGCCTGGCACGAGCGGCAGGCCCCGCACGGCCTCCCCGGCTACTTCGCGCTCTCCGGCATGACCCGCTCCGGCGGCCCGAACTTCCTCGGCGCCAACTACGCTCCCTTCGTCGTCACCGACGACCCCAACTCCCCCTCCTTCCGCATCCGCGATCTCGCCGCGCCGCGCTCGGTCGAGGGGGACCGCTTCGCCGAGCGCCGCGAGCTCCGCGGCCTCACCGACAGGCTCCCGCGCTTCGAGGACGCGCGCGCGGCCGACCCGGTCCGTGCGATCGACGACTACTACGCCCGCGGCTACGACCTCGTCACCTCGCGCGAGGCCCAGGCCGCCTTCGACATCGCGTCCGAGCCGGAGAGCGTCCGCGACGCCTACGGCCGCAATTCGTTCGGCCAGCAGGCGCTCCTGGCGCGGCGGCTGGTCGAGGCGGGCGTGCCCTTCGTGACGATCAACGACGGCGGTTGGGACCACCACAGCTCGCTGTTCGACGCGCTCGGTAAGCGGCTCCCGTCGTGGGACAAGACCGTCGCGGCGCTGATCTCGGATCTCGACCAGCGCGGCCTGCTCGAGACGACGATGGTGATCGCGCTCGGCGAGTTCGGCCGGACGCCGAAGCTCTCCACCCTCCCGGGGCAGACGAAGGCCGGCCGTGACCACTGGGCCGGCGCCATGTCGATCCTCTTCGCCGGCGGCGGCGCCCCCGGCGGCCAGGTGATCGGCGCCACCGACCGGCTCGGCCACTCCGCCTGCGAGCGCGTCCTCTCCCCCGAGAACTTCGTCTCCACCGTCTACACGAAGCTCGGCATCGATCCGGGGAAGACCTTCATCACCCCCGCTGGACGGCCGTCGTTCCTGGTGAGCGACCCGACGCCGATCCGCGAGCTGACAGGGTGAGCGCGACCGTGCCCCGCTCCGTCGCCCGCACCCGCCGCCGCATCCGGCCCGTCCGGGTGATCTCGTGCCTCTGGCTCTGTGCGTTCGGCGCCGCCGTCGCCGCGCCCCCCGAGGCGACGCGGCTCTTTCCCCCCGGTGGCCAGCGTGGCACCACCGTCACCGTGAAGGTGAGCGGATCGTTTCCCTCCTGGCCGGCCGCGGCCTGGACCGAGCGGGCCGGCACGGCGTGGGAGCCTCAGGCGGAGACGGGCACGTACGCCGTCGCGGTCGCCCCCGACGCGCCGCTCGGCGTGCATTTGGCGCGCTTCACCTCGGCCGAAGGAGCCACGGCCGTGCGCCGCTTCGTCGTCGGGGCGACGGGTCAGGTCGTCGAAGCCGAGCCGAACGACCGGCCGGCGCAGGCCCTCGCGATCGAGGAATTGCCGGTGGTGGTCGACGGCGTGCTCGAGAAGCGGGGCGACGTCGATCTCGTGCGCGTCCGCCTCGCCGCGGGCGAGACGCTCGTCGCCCAGGCCGACTCCAACCGACTCCTCCGCACCCCCGCCGACCTGGCGCTCGAGGTGGTCGACGCGCGGCAGTCGATCCTCGCCCGCTCGCTCGACGCCTCCGGGCTCGACCCGCGCGTCGTGTTCCGCGCGCCGGCCGACGGGACCTTCGTCGTCCGCGTCTGGGCGCTGCCCGAGGCCCCCGACTCGACGATCGGCTTCTCCGGCGGCGAGAGCTGGGTCTACCGGCTCGCGCTCTCCAAGGGCCGCTTCCTCGTCGGAAGCCTGCCGCTGGTGGTGACCAGAGGCGCCGACGCGTCCGTCCTGCCGCTCGGCCCCGGTCTCGAGGGCGCCGCCGCGCTTCCCATTCCCGCCGCCGCGACCCTCCCCGACGCCACCGGCGCGCGGAGCACCGTGAGCCTCGCGATCGACGGCGTCGGCGGAGTCGCGGAGGTGGCGGTGAGCGAGTCGCCGGTGCTCGTCGGCGAAGGGCCGGCGGGCACGCTGCCGGTGGTCTTCGCGGGCGTCCTCCGGGCACCGCGTGAGAAGGCCCGCCACCGCTTCGTCGCCACGAAGGACATGGCGGTCTCGCTCGTCGTCGAGGGGCAGTCGATCGGCACCGAACTCGACCCGCTCCTCTCCGTCCGCGACGCGGCAGGCACGCTCGTCGCCTCGACCGACGAGCCGGCAGGCAAGCTCTCCTGGAAGGCGCCGGCCGACGGCGAGTACGTGGCGGAGGTCTCCGACCGGCGCGGCCAGGCCGGCCCCGGCCACGCCTACCGGCTCTCGATCGAGCCCCCTTCGCCGCGCGTCCGCCTGGCCTCCGACGTCGACCGGCTCTCGGGCGAGCCGGGCAAGCCGATCGAGCTGACGGTGACCCTGCAGCGCGAGCACGGCCACGCGGAGACCCTCGAGATCACCCTCGACGGCGCGCCCGAGGGGGTGACGGCGGAGAAGGTCACCTCCTCGGGCAGCGGCGACACCGCGGCGAAGGTGACGCTCTCGATCGTCGCCGCCGGTCCGGTGTCGGCCCCGGTGCGCGTCGTCGCCCGCCCCGTCGACAAACCCGACGCCCCGCCGACGCCGGTCCGCTTCGGCCCCGAAGGGGTCGGCACGCTCTGGCTCGGCGTCAAGGCGCCGTAGCGGCCGGAGTCTCGCGGGCGAGGATCCATTCGCGAGGTCCTGACACCTCCGCGAGCGATCGCATGGACCAGGGGCGGGCGATGCGCACAATCATGGGCCGACCGGGGGCTCGTCAGCGCCTTCGAGCGTCTTTCGAACGGTCCTGCACGACGAAGTGAATCGAACCATGAATGACCATGGCC
>CAWUOA010000149.1:0-7462 GCA_963923225.1 uncultured Planctomycetaceae bacterium | reverse complement strand
TGGTTGGCGCGGTCCCAGAGGAGCGTCACCGCCAGGTTCTTCAGGCCGAGCGTCGCCAGACGCATCGTCTCGCTCGACGGATCGATCTCGCCGAGGTTGGCCTGGGAGAGCTGGTTGGCCTTGCGGAGCTGGGCGAGCTTGCCCCCTTCGCTCGACGAATCGGCCGGCTGGCTGAGGGCGGAAAGCGGCACGAGCAGCGCCGCGATCCCCACCAGCGCCAGGAGCGTGGCCGGACGGAGGCCGAACCAGGAGGCCTTCCCCTTCGCCGACGACTGCGAGGCCGGACGCCGCCCCACCGTTCCCCGGTCGGTATCGCGATCCCCGGAACGATGCTTGTCCCCACCACTCATGACGCCACCTCACGTGCCCGCAGGCAGAAGGCCCCGATGATGAAGAACGCCACCACGTACCCGAGCGTCTCCGCGGCGTGGGCCGCGAGCAAGTCGCCCGGAATGTCGAATCCGCCCGAGAGGAAATGCCCGGTGTCGAGCGAGGAGAGAGAGGGGAACAGCGCCGCCCCCAGGCGCATCGGCGCCAGGAGCACGGTGTCCGCGGCCTTCATCGCCGTCACCAGCGGCGTCTTCTCGAGATCGAGCGTCAGCGCGGTCTGCGTCACGAGCCGGTAGAACGATTCGATCGGACCGCCGCCCGGCGCCGCCCCGGGCACGCCGGCCGCCATGTCCCTGGCCATCGTCGTCGTGTCGCCGGTCACCTGGCTGTAGAAGAGCCGTTGGATGAACTCGCGGAACAGGCCCACCAGGATCACCGAGAAGGTGGCCAGGAGGGCGACCGGGCCGGCGAGGAACGTGCTGAACATCACTCCCAGTGCCGTGACGATGAGCATCGAGAACCAGATGCCCAGGCAGCTCTTGACGTAGTTCCAGGCGAAGGACCCGCTGCCGCTACGGATGTAGAAGTCGGCCTGCGCGACGCCGAAGTACTGTGCCGGCTCGAGGCACTGCAGCACCACCTCGAGGCTGCCGCCCGAGACCACGTCGCGGTACAGGTCGATCTCCTTCGTGCCCCCGTCGGCGGTGGTGGTGGAGAGGGTGCGGGGAATGTCCCAGCGATCGACGGTGAACTCCTTCGCCGTGAAATAATGCGGATCGGACTGCACGCCGCTGACCGGATTGCGGACGCGGACGCTGCCGGCGATCCCCTTCTCGATGTTTCCCTTGTAGGTGCGGAACACGCGGACGATCATCTCCAGCGGCAAGCCGTCGGGGTAATCGGCCTGGTCGATGCCGTCGAACGTCCACACCGCGGCGGCGAGCTTGCCCCCCTCGATGTAGGAGCGGTAGGTCCACTCCGCGCCGACGCTCACGCCGCGGGCGCCACTCGGCTTCCCCTGCCGGTCGATGAAGCGAAGCGTGCCGCGGAGCGGACGGCGAGCCTCGAGGATCCCGGCAGGCGGCCCGACGACGTAGCGGGTGGACCCACCGGGACCGGCCTCGGCGACGATGTCGTGGTGGTGCCCCTGGACGAAGTCGGTGCGGCCGGTTCCGTCGGGGGACAGCTCGACGCGGTGCCTGTGGCCGCGGTCGAGGCTCGTGCGCCCCTCGAGCCCGGTGACGGCGCCGCCCTCGTCGCGGACCTCGTAGAGATCCTCCGCGCCGAGCTCGTGGCCGTGCCGGACGCTGCGGACGACGAAGCCCCAGCCGACCGCCCCCATCACCGCCAACAGCGCGGTGCCGACGACGGCGAAGCCGAGGATGCGCCCCAGGACCACCTCCCCGGTCCGCACCGGCTTGGTCGTGACCGTCTGGATCGCCTTGGCCTTGAAGTCCGCAGGCAGGCTGAACACCGACAGGACGAGCGTCACCAGACAGACGAGGAGATTCGTCGCCCCGAGGATGAATCCGAGATACAGCTTGCCGGGATTCACGCTCGTCGGATCGAGGAACCATCCGGCGAAGAGGACGATCAGGGCGAACAGCGCGAGCACCACGAGGACGTTGCGCCGCAGCGACTCCTGGATCGCCAGACGGGCGAGGGCCCAGATCCGCCGCGGAGACATGCCCGCCAGATCGGCGACGCCGGCGAGGATCGACCGATACACGCGGTCGCCCGCCTGCAGCGGTCCGTGGATCGCCGACTGCACGAGCCACGCGGCGGCGCCGGCCACCACGGCGAGGAGGCTGGCGGCGAACAGGTACCCGACGAGGGCCCCCCCGATCCACTGGGAGAAACTCGGAATCGATTCTTCGAGAACCATGGTGCCGTCTTCCCGCTCAGGTGCCCAATCCGGCCGTCGCCACCGACGCCCCGCCTCCCGCCACGCTCCCGCCGATCACCCTTGCCGCGCCCGGCGTCCGGGCCGCGCCTCGGTGTCGCGGACGACGTCGAGGAACAGTTCCTCGAGCGTGGTGCGCGGGTTGCCGATCTCGATCTCCTGGCCACCGTGACGGCGGAGCACCTCGCGGATCTCCTCCGCGGCCGCCGCGGGCAGCCCCTTGGCCCGGATCTGCGTCACGTCGGTGACACGGAGGAGGTCCTCCACGCGCCCGAGTTCCTTGAGCTCCCCCTGGTGGAGCACGGCGATGCGGTCGCAGACGTCTTCGACGTCCGCCAGGAGGTGGGACGACATGATCACCGTCTTCCCCTTCTGCTTGAGCTCGATGATCAGGTCCTTCATCTCGCGCGTTCCGATCGGGTCGAGGCCGCTGGTCGGCTCGTCGAGGATCACGAGATCGGGGTCGTTGATCAGGGCCTGGGCGACGCCGATGCGGCGCGTCATGCCCTTGGAGTACTCCTTCAACTGCCGCCTCTTGTCGCGTTCGAGCCCCACGCGCTTGATCAGGTCCGCGGCGCGGCGTTTCCGCTCCGCAGGGGGCATGTCGAACAGTCGGCCGTAGAAGTCGAGCGTCTCCTCGGCGTCGAGGAACTTGTAGAGGTACGACTCCTCGGGGAGATACCCGATGCGCTCGTTCTTGGAGACGTCGGTGGCCTCCTTCCCGAACACGAACGCCTCGCCTCCGGTGGGAAAGATGAGCCCCAGGAGGAGCTTCATCGTGGTGGTCTTGCCGGAGCCGTTGGGCCCGAGCAGCCCGAAGATCTCGCCGCGGCGGATCTCGAGGTCGAGCGGCTTGAGGGCCACCTTCTTGGCCCGACCCCAGAAGTCACGGTAGGTCTTGGCGAGATTGCGGGCCTCGACGATCAACTCGCGCGACGCCTCGGGGCGGCTGCCGGCCGACGACTGCGTTTCCATGAAACGATTCCCTCGATAGACACCCCCGCCCCCGGACGCCGCCGGGCGGCGAGAGTAGGGCGAGATTCCCCGCCAACAATGCAATCAACACGTTGTACCGGCAAGTCCCCGATTGTGTAGGGGCGTCACCGCCGTCGAAGCCGACGATTTCTCCCCTTTTTGCCGGCGGAAGGGGCATCCCGGGGGTTTCGGCGCGAGGGACCGGCACCGCTTTTCCCGCCCCCCCCGATCGTCCCGCCGCCGGCCGAGACCGGCACGCCCGCCCGACGGGACTCCACTACGCAACGACCCCGGCGTTGGTTTGCCGGGTCGCGGGGAGGGGGACGGCGAGGGGCCTCCATGGGGCCCCCGCGTGACAGCGGCGGCCGGGCGGGAGCCGGGCCGCCGCGAAGGCTCGTCAGCGGCCCGTCTCGCGGCTCGCGCTCGACACGGGGACCTCGGCACCGGCGGCCGCGGACTGCTCGACGGCCAGTGCCACCCGGGCGTGGGCCGCGAGGAGCTCGGCCGGCGAGAACCAGGCCTCGTCGGGAGCGGCGAGATGGTCGATCTTCTTGGACGCCAGTTGCTGCCAGGTGAGGCCGTTGGCGACGTGCCAGGTCGCTGCCTGGGCGACCTTCTGGGTCATCTCGCCGCGGCCGAGCGACTCCACGAGCGAGCGGAGCGCCGGATCGGTCGAGAAGTCGTCGAGCGGCACGAGCTTGTAGGCCATCCGGCTCGACGGCTCCTTCTTGCCGTGCTCGAGGCAGACCGTCGTGACCTTCACGACCTTCGTCTTCTCGGGCGGAATCGAGAAGGCACCACCGGGCGGCATGCCCATGCCGCCCATGCCGCCCATGCCGCCACCCATGCCGCCCATGCCGCCCATGCCGTTCATGCCCTGATTGCCGAACCCGCCGCCCATCGACTGACCGCCGCCGCCCATGCCGCCCATGCCGCCCATGCCGCCGCCCATCCCCATGCCACCCATGCCGCCGGCGCCCATCTGCGCGAGCACGGGAACGCCGGCGAAGGCCGCCGGCATCTTCAGGGTGAGCGGTTTGCCGGACGTGTTCTTGAGAACCACCTGCGCGGAACGCGAGTCGTTGGGGATGAAGCGGATCTCCACCAGCCCATCCGACTCGGCGTCGAAGAGATCGCGGGCCTCGGGGGCGGACGCCTGGGCTCGGGGCTTGCCAGCGTCACGGGCCTGTCCGGCGCGCGCCATCGACACGAGGGCGACCAATCCGAGAACGAGCGTGAGCGAGCGGCGCATGGCGACAACCCTCGATGGACCCCGGGACTCGGCGTCGGCGCGGGGCGGCCTTCCTGAGAAGCGGGAAAAGGATCTGGAGCGACCGACGAGCGGCTCCTCCGGGACGGGCGGGGGACGGCCCCGCCTGCCGGATCAAGTATGCCTTCGGATTCCTCCCGGGGAAATCCGCAGAGGATGCCGGAGGATTGCCGCCAGTGAGGGTTTTTCCGGCAGTACGGCCCAAAAAAAGACCCCGATCCTTTCGGAACCGGGGTCTTTCGATGCGTCGAGCGTGCCGGAGAGGGGCGCCGCGGCCGGTCGGAGGCCGCTCGCCGCCCGGGGACGGATCAGCGTTTCGAGAACTGCGTCCCGCGGCGGGCGCCACGGAGACCGTACTTCTTCCGCTCCTTCATCCGGCCGTCACGGGTGAGCAAGCCGCCCTGACGGAGCGGTTCGGCGAGCTCGCCCTCGAACGACTTGAGCGCCCGGGCGATGCCCAGCCGGCACGCGCCTGCCTGGCCGGTCGGACCGCCGCCGTCGACGGTGATGTCGATGTTCACGGCCGACTGGCGGCCCACCTGCTCGAGGGCGCCAGAGACGAGGACCCGATCCTTGATGGCGGGGAAATAGGCGCCGAGATCGCGGCCGTTGACCTTGATCGTGCCGTTGCCCGGACGGAGCCGGACGCGGGCCACGGCCGTCTTGCGGCGTCCGGTCGCGAGCACGTCACCATTACCCCGAACGCTTTTGGTCGCCACGTCGGCCATCGAAGAATCCTCTGCTCGTGCCTGATGGGGAATTGTTTGTGGGTGGGAAGATCCGGGTCGGGTCAACGAGCGGCCAGTTCGAGCGGCTGCGGGCCCTGGGCCTGATGCGGATGCTCGCCGCCGGCGTAGACCTTCAGCTTGTCGAGCATGTGGCGGCCGAGGCGGGTCTTCGGGAGCATGCGGCGAACCGCCTCCTCGATGATCAGCTCGGGACGCCGATCCAGCCGCTCCGCGGCCGTCTCCGACTTGAGCCCGTTGTAGCCGGTGTACCAGCGGTAGGTCTTCTGCTGCCACTTCTTGCCGCTGAACTGCACCTTCTCGGCGTTCACCACGACGACGAAGTCGCCGGTGTCGACGTGCGGGGTGTAGGTGGGGCGGTGCTTGCCCATCAGGATCATGGCGATCTCGCTCGCCAGCCGGCCGACCCGCTTGTCGGTGGCGTCGACCAGCCACCAGCGCTGCTCGACCTCCCCCGTCTTCGCCATGAACGTCTTCATTGGTATCCGTGTCCGATCTGCGGCGGTCCGCAGGTGAAGCGGTGAAACTTGGGTTCCGTGGACGGTGAACGAACGATGAACACAGCGCCCCATCCACCCCGGGGGGTGGAGACGGGACGCCAGCCCGCGGCGGCGGCAGGCCGCGCTGGGCTTGCCGGCGCAGGACCCGCGACGGAAGCCCCGGAGAATACCAGTGCCCCCCGCCGTGGGCAAGCGACCTCTCCCTCGGCCGAAATCCCGCCGATCGCGACGGACGGCGGGGCTCCCTTCTCGGTTTCCGATCCTTCCGAGCCCCCCCGGTCACCCGCCGGCGGCGGGAGCCCGGCCGCCGCCCGGATGGCGCCCTCCCCGTCCTGCCAGGACCGGAGCCCACAGGGAGTCGGAGACGAGGAGCCCTTCCCGGGAGAGGCACACCCGCTCGCCGTCATCGACCGCCAGCCCGGCCGCGACCCAGCCCTGCAGCGCCCCCCCGGCAACGTCGTCGAAATCGATTCCCGTGGCGCGACGAAAACCCGAACGGGTGATCCCGTCGCGGCGGCGGAGGCCGAGGACGATCCGTTCCCGGGCCGCCTCCTCGGTCGTCATGCACTCCCGCTCCGCAGCAGGATCGAGCCCCTCCGAGAGCCGCTTCATCCAAGTGAAGGGGCTGCGGTGATTGGTCGTCCGGGTCGAGCCCAGGAAACGGGCCGCCCCCGGGCCGAACGCCTCCCAGGGACGGCAGTCCCAGTAGACCTCGTTGTGTCGGCAACGGCGGCCGGGAAGGGCGAAGTTCGAGACCTCGTAGTGCTCGTAGCCCGCCGCACCGAGCCGGTCGATCGCCGCCTCGGTCATCGCCCGCTCGAGGTCCTCGTCGCAGCGGTCGAGCAGGCCGCGGCCGAGGAGCCCGATGAAGCGGGTGCCGCGTTCCCACGTCAGCGAATAGACCGAGAGATGGCCCGGACGCAGCGCCGCCACGGCGTCGAGGTCGGCCTCCACCTCGGCGAGCGTCTGCCCGGGCGCGGCGGTCATGAGGTCGAGATTGACGTCGAAGCCCGCCGCACCGAGCAGCCCGAACGCCCGCCGGACGTCGTCCGGGGAATGGTCGCGGTCGAGGGCCGCGAGGGTCCGCGCCGACAGCGACTGCGCTCCCAGGCTGACCCGCGTCACCCCGAGCCCCCGCGCCGTCGCGCAGAGTTGGGGCGTCACGTCGGCGGGATTGGCCTCCACCGAGACCTCGGCGCCGGCGGCGGGCGCGACACGGCCCTCGAAGGCGCGCCACAACCGCTCGAGCCCGGGGACGCCCAGGTGCGTCGGGGTACCGCCGCCGAGGTACAGGGTGTCGACCTCGAGCGGGGCCGGAAGCCGCTCGAACTCGCGGGCCAACGCGGAGAAATAGCGGTCGGCCAGGTCGTCCCGTCCGGACAGGACGGCGAAATCACAGTAGCCGCAGCGGTGCCGGCAGAAGGGAACGTGGACGTACGCCGCACGTGGCGGAGTCACAACCACACCTGGAGGCGCCCGTCGAGCATGTCGGGGATCCGCTTGGCGAGGATGCGGCGGATGCGGTCGTCGGTGTACCGGGTGGAGAAGTGGCTGGCGATCACCACCTCGTTGCGGAAGCGGTCGCGGCGGGCGAGGAGGTCGTCGAGGTGCATGTGGCCGAACTTGTGGATCTTCTCCTTGCGGTGGGCGTGCGCGACGAAGGTCATCTCGGTGATCAGCACCGTCGCCTCGAACATCGCCGGGCAGCGGTCGAGCCCCTCCGGCGAACTGTCCCCGA
>CAWUOA010000148.1:0-7469 GCA_963923225.1 uncultured Planctomycetaceae bacterium | reverse complement strand
TGCCAGGCGCACCGTCCTTGCCAGGCGCACCCGCCGGACCGGCCGGACCACGCTCACCATGTTGTCCGGCGGGTCCGCGTTCCCCCTGCGGCCCGGCAGGACCGCGTTCGCCGGTGGCACCGACATGGCCGGTCGCCCCACGCTCGCCGGCCGATCCCTTGTCCCCCTTCGCGCCGTGCGCGCCCGCGCCGAGACCGACGAGGTTCGCCACGCTCGCGGCGAACCCGCGGCCGTGCCAAAGGTTCAAGTCGCGCCACTTCTCGAGATCGTTGTCCCAGACCCAGAGCAGGCCGGCGTGCTCCTCGTACCAGGCATCGCCGATGGCACCGTGCCGCGGCAGGCTGGCGGAATTGTCGATCAACCCATGGACCGTCTTGATCGGGGGAAAGTCGCGGACAGACACGGCACACTCCTTGCGTCTTGCTTTGGAATCGTTGGAAACGTGGATGAGAGCGATGGATCGTGAGCAGGGACCGATCGCCGGATGGCGATCGATGGCTCGGAGGCCGGGGACTTTTCGCATCCTCCCCAGGCAACCAATCCCCCGCAGAGCCCGAAAATTACCAAACCCTTCCGCCGGATCAAGGAACGGAAGGCGGGATTGGCGGAGACTCACGACCCGCATACCCAAAAAGGGGCATCGCCTCGACGGCCGCTGCACGAGGCACGTGCGCACGCCGGCCCGGCCATCGAACGGGACGACCGCGTCCTACCAGCGGCCTTCGATCGCCATCCCGCCCAGATCGGCGATCGGCAGCGGCACGACCCTGACCTCCATCGTGCCGAAGTGCATCTCGGTGCGATCGACCGCCACGGAACTGGCGAAGGCGAGATACCAGCCGAGGAACACCTGCGACGGGTAGTGGGCGTTGTCGGTCATGCGCGAGAGCCCGGTGAACGTGGAGCAGACGTAAAGCCCCCCCTTGGCCCACGGGTTCTCCACCATCTCGGCGGCGGCGAGAAAGGGGATCGCCCCGATGAAGGCGTGGCCACTCACGCCGTTGTTGTCGTTGAACATGTGCCAGTGACTGCCCTGGCCGTCGGCCGGCCGCGAGGCACCGGTCGCCATCTGGAGCAGATAGAGCGGCGGCGCACCGACGACGAACATCCGCAACGACCGCGAGCCCCATTCGCCCACGACGTCGCCGGCGGGGTGCCCCTCGAGGACGATGCCGGTGACCGCCGCGATGCCGAACACGGGAAGGGCGTAGCGGCCCTCCCCGATGGGCTTGCAGTCGCTGAAGAACGTCCCCACGTCGGTCGGCCCCACGCTCTGCACCCAAGCGGTCTCGAGCGTGGTGTCGAAGCCCGTGTTGGCCATCAGCGCCCCGGCGCCGAAGGCCGCGGTGAGGCAGACGAGGCTCTCGCCGGAGTAGAAGTTCTTGTAGTCCTCGAGGACCTTGTAGCCCGTGCGGGCCAGACGCGGATGGGCCGAATGGGCCCATGGGGGCTCGCGCGACCCGGTGGCGGAGAGGTCGTCCGCCGGCACCGTCGGCAGCGTGTAGATCGGTTCGGCGGTCGGCGCCAGCCGTGCGGCCAACAGCGGCGTGACGTCGCGGCTCCCGGCGAGGGGCTGCTGTCCCTGCCAGCCGCCCACCAATTCGACGCGTCCCGGCCCCGACGGAGCATGCGCGTCGGCGATCGACTGCGTCTCGAGAATGGCCTCGATCCAGGCCCCGCTGCTCCCCGGCGAATAGCGCACGCGGAGCCGCTGCCGCCGCGGGGAAGCGAGCCCGGGCGTGGTGGGAAGGACGCCGGGGACCGGAGGCTCTCCCGGGGGCTCGACCCACGCCGACTCGATCGTTCCCTGGGTGCCGGGCCGCGCCGCGAAGTCGGGCTCGACGACGCGTGCCACGGGCCAATCGGCCGTCACCGCGGCGAGCGTTTCCCGCCACAACTCCGCCGGTTTTTCGTGCGGCACGAACATCCCGCCGCCGTCCATCGTCGCCGCGCCTGCGGCGACGTCGTCCGCACGTGGGGAGTCCGCGGCCACGGCGGCGGGAACGCCACACGCGAGTGGGACGCACAGCGCCGTCGCCAGCGTCGCCCCGCACGCCGCGCGTCTGCCGGGGCGCACCGCGGGCGCGGAGATGAAGCGGCTCGGTGGAAAGGAGCGTCGCACGACCATGAGGCGGGGACTGTCCCAGCCGGCCAGCATCGGAGCAAGCCGGGAAAAGAGAGACGAGCCCCGCCGCCGCCTTCCTCCCCTTCCCGGTCGGCGGCCATCGTGCGGTGCGCAGCCGTTCGGGCGTCCCGCTGTCGGCCGTGGTATCCTGCTCGCTTCCGCCCCCCTCCCCCTGCCTTCCTACCCCGCGCAGGTACTCACGTGTCAGGGCAGGACGCCCTTCCCCCGCCGGGCTCGACCGGCGCCCCGCCCCCCGGCGATCCGCGGATCGGCGAGGTCCTCTCACGGTGGTGGGGATTCGACCGGCTCCGCCCCCTGCAGTCGGACGCGATCCAGGCCGCCCTCGACGGCTCCGACTCGGTGGTGGTGATGCCCACCGGCGGCGGCAAGAGCCTCTGCTACCAACTGCCGCCCCTGGTGAGCGAGTCGACCGACGTCGTCGTCTCACCGCTGGTGGCGCTGATGAAGGACCAGGTCGACTCCCTGGAGGCGATCGGCTATCCGGCCGCGGCGCTCCACTCGGGCATGACCCCCAAGGAACGCGACGACGTCCGCGACCGGCTGGCCGCGGGCGAACTGCGGCTGCTGTTCACCGCGCCGGAGCGCCTCGTCAACAGCGGCCTGCTCGACCTCCTCGCGGCCACCGGCGTGAAGCGGTTCGCCATCGACGAGGCCCACTGCATCAGCCAGTGGGGCCACGACTTCCGCCCCGAGTACCGCCAGCTCGCCCTCCTCCGCGACCGATTCCCTTCGGCGAGCATCCACGCCTTCACCGCCACCGCCACGCCGCGGGTCCGGGCCGATATCGCCTCCCAGCTCGCCCTCCGCTCCCCCCGGATGCTCGTCGGCACCTTCGACCGCCCCAATCTCTGCTACCGCGTCGTGCCGCGCACCGACCGCATCGCGCAGACGCTGGCCACCCTCGGACGCCACCGCGGCGAGGCGTCGATCGTCTACTGCATTTCCCGGAAGGAGACCGAGCAGCTCGCCGCCAGGCTCGCCGCCGAGGGGATCCTCGCCCGCCCCTACCATGCGGGGCTCGAGCCGAAGCAGCGGCAGCGCACCCAGGAAGCCTTCGCCCGCGAGACGATCGACGTCGTCGTCGCCACGGTGGCCTTCGGCATGGGGATCGACCGCTCCGACGTCCGCCTCGTCCTCCACACCTCGCTGCCCAAGAGCCTCGAGGCCTACCAGCAGGAGACCGGCCGCGCCGGCCGCGACGGACTGGCGGCGGAGTGCGTCCTCCTCTACTCCTCGGCCGACGTCTTCAGCTGGGAGTCGCTGTGCCGCAAGAGCGCCGCCGAGAGCGACCTCGATCCCGAGGAGCGGGAGCGGCTCGTCGCCGGCCAGCTCGAGCACCTCCACGCCATGCGCCGCTACGCCCAGGCGGCACGCTGCCGCCACGCGGCGCTGTCCGAGTACTTCGGGCAGTCCTACGGCGCCGAGCCGTGCGGCGCCTGCGACGTCTGCCTGGGTGAGACCGAGAGCCTCCCCGACTCCACCGTCACCGCGCAGAAACTGATCTCCTGCGTCGCCCGCGCGGGGGAGCGGTTCGGGGTCCGGCACGTCGCCGAGGTGCTCCGCGGCGCCCGCACCGACGGGGTGCAGCGGCACGGCCACGAGCGGCTCTCCACCTTCGGACTCCTCGCCGCCTTCGACCAGCGCACCGTGGAGAACCTCCTCCACCAGCTCCTCGACCAAGGCCTCCTCGACCGCACCCCCGGCGACCGCCCCGTCGTCACGCTCAACGCCCTCTCCTGGGAGGTGATGCGCGGCACCCGGCCGGTGGTGCTGCTCGAGCCGCGCGCCGTGAAGACGCGCTCCTCGAAGCCCGACGCCGACGACTGGCAGGGGGTCGACCGCGACCTCTTCGAACGGCTGCGGTCGTGGCGGCGGCGCGTGGCCGAGGCCCGCGGCAAGCCGGCCTGGACGATCCTCGACGACCGGGCCCTGCGGGCGATCTCCCGCGACAAGCCGACCTCGCCGGCGGCGCTGTTGCGCGTGAAGGGGATCGGCGAGAAGCGGCTGGCCGACTTCGGCGCCGCGATCCTCGATCTCGTGGCGGGGAAGACCGCCTGACGGGTCCCGGCGGGGAGGCACGGACGCGGCGGCGTTCCCTGGAACGCGGGTCCGCTGCCAGAATGGATCCATGGCAAGCCCGATCCGCACCGCCGTCGCCGCGCTCGCTTCGCGCGTCGGGTATTTCGCCTCGCGTCTCGCGAGTCCGGACGAGATGCGGCGGGTCATCGACGCGCTGCGCCCGGTCGACCCCGGCATGGCGCTCGTGCGGATCGGCGCCGACGGCGACGGGGGCTATCTCCTCCCCGACGACGTCCGCGGGATCACGGCCTGCTTCTCCCCCGGCGTCGACCGGCAGGCGAGCTTCGAGACGGCGCTGGCCGCCCGCGGGATCGAGTCCCACCTCGCCGACCGCTCCGTCGCCGCTCCGCCCGCGGGCTTCGTGCCGGCGAGCTTCGAGCCGGTGTTCCTGGGCGCCTTCGACGACGACGGCACGACGACGCTCGGCCGCTGGGTCGAACGGCACGCGCCGTCCGACGCGGGCGATCTCCTCCTCCAGATGGACATCGAGGGGGCGGAGTACGCCGTCATCGACAACGCCGACCGGGCGCTCCTCCGCCGGTTCCGGATCCTCGTCGTCGAGTTCCACAACCTCGACACGATCGGCCAGCCCTTCGCCTGCCGCCGGATCGCCGAGACGCTCGAGAAGCTCCGCCTCGACTTCGTGCCGGTCCATCTCCATCCCAACAACTACGCCGGGCTCGTCCGCATCGGGGGTCTGCGCGTGCCGCCGCTGCTCGAGGTCACCTGGCTGCGGAAGGACCGCTGCCCCGGCGCCACGCCGAGCCGGTCTCGTTTTCCCCATCCGCTCGACCGCGACAACGTCCCGCGGAAGCGGCGCGTCGTCCTGCCGCCGGAGTGGCACGGCTGACGCCCGCGCGGCGTGTCAGCCCTCGCCGAGGTAGGCCTCGCGGACGCGCCGGTCGTGGGCCAGTTCGGCGCCGGGCCCGGAGAGCGTGATCCGGCCGGTCTCGAGAACGTAGCCCCGGTCGGCGAGCTTGAGCGCCGCCCGCGCGTTCTGCTCCACGAGCACCACCGCGATCCCGCGCCGCGCCAGGCTCGCGATGACCTCGAAGATCTTCTGCACGATCAGGGGCGCGAGGCCCAGCGACGGCTCGTCGAGGAGGAGGAGCTTCGGCCGACCGACGAGCGCCCGGGCCAGGGCCAGCATCTGCTGCTCGCCGCCGGAGAGCGTGCCGCCGAGCTGGCTCATCCGGTCGCCGAGGACCGGAAACAGACCGCAGGCCTCCTCGATGTCGCGGGCCACGGTGGTCCGGTCGGTGCGGGTGAAGCCGCCGAGCTGGAGATTCTCGCGGACCGAGAGCCGGGGGAAGATCCGCCGCCCCTCGGGGGCGTGGCCGACGCCGAGCCGGGCGATGGCGTGCGTGGGAAGGCGTGTGATCGGCCGCCCCTCGAGGAGGATCTCCCCGCCGCGCGCGGGCACCACGCCGGTGATCGCCATCAGGAGCGTGGTCTTCCCGGCGCCGTTGGCGCCGATGATCGCCACCGTCTCCCCCTCGGCGACCTCGATCGAGACGCCGTCGAGGGCCCGGATGGGTCCGTATCCCGCCGTGAGATCGCGCACCTCGAGGATCGGCATCGCCTACTCGCCCCCCAGATAGGCTTCGATGACCTTCTCGTCGCGGCGGACCTCGGCCGGAGTCCCCTCCGCGATCTTCGTGCCGTGGTCGAGCACGGCGACCTTGTCGCTGACCCGCATCACGACGTTCATGTGGTGCTCGATGAGCAGCACCGTCACGCCGCGGTCGCGGATCCGCTCGATGAGCCCCGCCAGGTCGGTCGTCTCGGAGGGGTTCATGCCGGCGGCGGGCTCGTCGAGGAGGACGAGCCTCGCCCCCGTGGCCAGCGCCCGGGCGATCTCGAGGCGGCGCTGGTCGCCGTAAGGGAGCTGGCCGGCGATCCGGTTGGCGTCGCCGGAGAGCCCGACGAACTCGAGCGCCTCGAGCGCCTTGCCCCTGGCCTCCGCCTCGCCGCGCCGATTGGCCGGCGTGCGGAGGAGCATCGCGAGGACGCCGCCCGGGATCGTCCGGTCGAGGCCCACGAGCACGTTTTCGAGGACGCTCATGTTGGGAAAGAGGCGGATGTTCTGGAACGTCCGCGAGATCCCCGCCCGGGCCACGACGTGCGGCGAGCGCCGCCCGCGCCGCCAGACGGCGAGCGTGCCGGCGAGCCCCAGGAGCGTGCCGGCGACGAGGCCGGCCCAGCCACGGAGACGGATCCGCCCCTTGGCGGCGGCCAGGCGGTCGAGGACCTCCTCCTTCACCGGCGGCAGCGCCACTCCGGCGGCCGCCGCGTCGCCCCCTCCGGGAACCAGGTCGGTGGCGTCGGGGACGGCCCCGGGGCCGGAGCGGCGGGCGGTGACCTTCGCCTGCAGGCCGTCGCGCACCAGGCGGGCCTCGCTCAGGTCGCGCTTGATCGCCAGCACCTCCGAACCGTCGGAGCTGACGACGCGCCACTTGCCCGCCATCTGGTCGATGGCCAGTTCCGAGCGGAAGTAGCCGCGGAAGCGCTCCACGGCGCCGGCCAGCGTGAACGGCTCGCCGGTCATCATCCCGCGCTTCACCACCGCCATCCACAGCCGGTCGACGTCGACGGCCGCGGCGGCGAAGAGGAGTCCGGTGAGGAGGCCGATGCCGAGGGCCTGGAGGATCGTGCGGGGCCCGAGGGTCCGCGAGAGCCTCTTGCCGTCGAAGCGGACCGTGCCGCTGGAGGGGGTGTAGATGCCGCTGACGCAGTTGAAGGCGGTGGTCTTGCCGGCGCCGTTGGGCCCGATCAGGGAGACGATGCTCCCCTCGGGGACGTCGAGATCGAGGTCGCTGACGGCCACCAGGCCGCCGAAGCGGACGGAGATCCGGTCGACGTCGAGGAGCGGCGACTTCGGCGGCGTGGCCAGGGGGGCCGGCGTCTGACGGTGGTCGCTCATGCGCCCTCCTCGTGGAGTTCGGCGGCCATGCGCCGCGACGGCACGAGCCCCTCGGGCCGGTAGCGCATCACGAGCACCAGCGCCAGCCCGAAGACCGCCAGCCGCCACCCGCTGAAGGAGAGGAGGCTCGAGCCGGTCGGGTTGATGTTCATCTGCTGGATCCAGGAATCGGCCCACGGCGCGAGCACCGTGTCGAATCCGACGAGGATCGCCACTCCCAGGAGCGTGCCGGGAATGCTCCCCAGCCCTCCGAGGATCACGGCACAGAGGACCATGATCGAGCGGTTGAAGTCGTAGGCGTTGGGGTCGGCGGTGGTGGAG
>CAWUOA010000147.1:0-7486 GCA_963923225.1 uncultured Planctomycetaceae bacterium | reverse complement strand
GCGTCTCGTGGGCCTCCTTCGAGATCGAGCCGTAGGACATCGCCCCGGTGGCGAAGCGCTTCACGATCTCCTTGGCCGGCTCCACCTCCTCGAGCGGCACGGGATTCTCCGCCCACACGAAGTCGAGGAGGCCGCGGAGGGTGAGGAGCCTCGTCTGCTGGTCGTCGATCAGCTTCTGGTACTTGCGGAACTCCTCCCGGCTGTCGATCTGCGTGGCCCGCTGCAGCGTGGAGACGACGTCGGGGGAGAGGACGTGCGCCTCCCCCTTCCGCCGCCAGGCGTAGCGGCCGCCGACGTCGAGCTCGAGCGCCTGCGGCACCTGCGTCCGCGGCCAGGCGTGCTCGTGGCGGCGCAGCGCCTCCTCGGCGACGCCCTCCAAGCCGATGCCGCCGATGCGGGTGGCGGTGCGGGTGAAGAACTCGTCGACCAGCGCCCTGTCGAGGCCCACCGCCTCGAAGATCTGCGCGCCGCGGTAGCTCTGCTGCGTGGAGATGCCCATCTTGCTCATCACCTTGAGCAGGCCCTTCGTCGCCGCCTTGACGAAGTTCGCGTGGAGCTTCTCGCGCGGGTACTCCGCCTTCACGATCCCCTCGGCGCGGAGCTGGTCGAGGGTGGCGAATGCGAGCCAGGGATTGACGGCGCCGGCGCCGTAGCCGGTGAGGAGGGCGAAGTGCTGCACCTCCCGCGCCTCGCCGGTCTCGACGACGATCCCACAGCGGGTCCGCGTCCCCTCGCGGACGAGGTGGTGGTGGACGCCGGCGGTGGCCAGGAGCGCCGGCACGGCCGCCAGCTCGCGCGAGGCGCCGCGGTCGGAGAGGACGAGGATCGTCACCCCGTCGGCGATGGCCTTGGCGGCCTCGGCCCGGAGGGCGTCGAGGCGCGCCCGCATGCCGGCGGCGCCGCTCGCCGCGGGAAAGAGGAGCGAGAGCGTCCGCGCCGAGAGGCCCGGCGTGGCCTTCGAGCCGGCGCTGCCCAGGGCCTTGATCCGGGCGCACTGGGCGTTGGTGATCACCGGCGTCTCGAGCCGCAGCAGGCGGCACTGCTCCGCCGCGGTGCCGAGGAGATTCCCCTCGCTGCCGATCGTGGTGATCATCGACGTGATGATCTCCTCGCGGATGGCGTCGAGCGGGGGATTGGTGACCTGGGCGAAGAGCTGCTTGAAGTAGTTGGCCAGGAGCTGGGGGCGGTCGGAGAGCACCGCCAGCGGCGTGTCGTTGCCCATCGACCCGATCGGCTCGGCGCCGTCGGTGGCCATCGGCGCGAGGATGACTTTCAGATCCTCGAGCGTGTAGCCGTGGAGCCGCTGGAGCTCGAGGAGGCTCGCGTCCTCGCCCGCCACGCCGGCGGCGTGCCAGGGATCGACCGACCGCGGCCCGGCGGCGCCGTCGTCGCCGGTGGACTGCTCCACGGCCCGCGACGCGGTCACCTCCGCCACGTCCGCCGGGTCGGGCAGATCGTCGAGGCGGACCTGGTTGGCGGAGATCCATTCGCGCCAGGGCTTGGAGCCGGCCAGGCCGCGCTTGATCTCGTCGTCCTCCACGATCCGCCCCGCCTTGGTGTCGACGAGGAACATCCGCCCGGGGCGGAGCCGGCCCTTGCGCACCACCTCGGCGGCGGGGAGATCGAGGACGCCGGCCTCGCTCGCCATCACCACCAGCCCGTCCTTCATCTGCCACCAGCGTCCCGGCCGGAGACCGTTGCGATCGAGGGTGGCGCCGATCCGGGTGCCGTCGGTGAAGGCCAGCGCCGCGGGGCCGTCCCATGGCTCCATCAGGCAGGCCTGGAACTCGTAATAGGCCTTGAGGTCGTCGGCCATGCTTTCGTGACCGCTCCACGGCTCGGGGATGAGCATGCTCACCGCCTCCTCGATCGGCCGGCCGGCGAGGACGAGCAGTTCGAGGACGTTGTCGAGCGTCGCCGAATCGCTGCCGCCGGCGCGGACCACCGGGAGGATCTTCCGCAGGTCGGGGCCGTAGACGGGATGCGCGAGCATGCTCTCGCGGGCGTGCATCCAGTTGATGTTGCCGCGGACGGTGTTGATCTCGCCGTTGTGGGCGATGAAGCGGAAGGGATGGGCGAGATCCCAGGTGGGGAAGGTGTTGGTGCTGTAGCGCTGGTGGACCAGCGCCAAGCTCGACACCATCCGCTCGTCGGAGAGGTCGGGGTAGTACTTGTCGACCTGATCGGCGAGGAGGAGGCCCTTGTAGACGATCGTCCGCGACGAGAGCGAGCAGACGTAGGCGAAGGTCTGCTCGGTGAGGCCGAGCGTGCCGAGCTCGATCTCGAAGCGCTTGCGGATCACGTACAGCTTCCACTCGAAGCGGTCGCGCGGCGTCGCCTTGCCCCGGCCCACGAAGGCCTGGCGCACCGTCGGTTCGACGTCGCGGGCGGTGCCGCCGATGGAGCGGTTGTCGACCGGCACGCTCCGCCACCCGAGGAACTCCTGCCCCTCCTCGCGGCAAATCCGCTCGAAGAACGCCTCCACGCTCTCCTGCTGCTCGGGGTTCGGCGGGAGGAACACGTTCCCCACGGCCCAGTCCCCAGCGGCGGGCAGACGGACCCCCGCCTGCAGCGCCACCGCCGCGAAGAACTCCTGCGGCATCTGCATGAGGATGCCGGCGCCGTCGCCGGTGAGCGGATCGCAGCCGCAGGCGCCGCGGTGCGTCAGGTTCTCGAGCACCTCCAGACCCTGGCGGATGATGCGGTGGCTGCGCCGGCCGTGGAGATTGACGACGAAGCCCACGCCGCACGCGTCGCGCTCGTTGGCCGGATCGTAGAGCCCCTGCGCGGCCGGGAGCCCCGGGGAGCGCGGCGCGTCGGGCACGCCCGGGCGGGAGAGGGAGCCGGAACGCGGAGCGGGATCGGGAACGCGTGACATGGCTGGCTCGCGGGACTCTGCGGATGACTGGTGGGGGGAAACGGGGGCATGGAAAAGGGGACGGGTGCCTGCCCGGCCGCGCCGCGGGGCAGGCCTCAGCCGGGCACGACGACGCTCGGACGGCGTGGCCGCGCGGGGCGGACCACGGGCGGCGCGGCGGGGGCCGCATCCGGAGGGGAGGATTCGGCCGTTCGCTCGGCCCCCTCCGCCTGGCCGCGGAGGAAGGCGAGGAACCTGGCGGCCGTGGGCGGAAGCGGCTTGCCGCGGACTCGCACGATCCCCAGCGGCCGGTGGAGCGGCGGATCGACGTCGAGCGGGATGGCGCGGAGCGTGCCGGCGGCGACCTCGCTCCCCACCGTCGGTGCCGGGAGCAGCGCGACGCCGGCGTCGATTTCCACCGCACGTTTGATCGTCTCGATGTTGTCGAACTCCATCACCACCTCCGGCTCGACGCCATGGGCGGCCAGGGCCCGGTCGATCTCGTGGCGGATGACCAGGTCGGGGTCGAACCCGACGAGCGGACGGCGGTCGAGATCGCCGGGACGCACCGAGGCGAGGGCGGCCAGGGCGTTCGAGGGCGCGGCCACGAGCACGAACGGCTCCTCGCGCCACGGCTCGGCGTCGAGGGTCTTGGTGGCGCGCGGATAGCTGACCAGTCCGAGATCGGCCTGCCCGCTCTCCACGCTCTCGATCACCCGGTCGGGATGGAGGTACTCCAGGCGGACGTTGGCCCGCGGATGGAGCGTCATGAACTCCCGCACCGCCCGGCTCATGTGATGGAGGCCGACGGAATAGATCGCGGCGACGCGCACCCGCCCCGCCACCTCCTCGTGGAGCGTGCGGACCTCGTCTTCGAGCGCCTCGTAGCGGGCGAGGAGCCGGCGGCAGCCGTCGAAGAACACCTGCCCCTCGCGGGTCGGCACGAGCGGCCGTTTCGAGCGTTCGAGGAGTTGCACGCCGAGGTGCTGCTCGAGCTGCCCGACGATCTGGCTCGCCCCCGACTGCGACATGCCGTTGTCCTCCGCGGCCTTGGAAAAGCTGCGGCGAACGACGATGTCGCAGAACACCTTGAGCGACTTGAGGTTCATCCGGGGGAAAACCTTAAACGATTAGCAAAACAAATACTGCGGCCGGCCAGCATCCATAAAACAAATGCGATGCTACCACCCCCCGCCCCGTCGTCAAGCCGCCGATCCCGGAAACCAGGGATGGCCCAGGGGTTCGTTCAGCCGCACGATCGTTGAATCCCGCCGGTTTTTTCCCGGGGGGAACCGGCCCGACGAGAGAAGGGGATCGGGACCCGGTCGTTTTTTCGGCGGCCGATGTAAACTGAGTCGCTTTCCCAGACGCCCCCAGGAGCGGGCCAGGCCGTCCGTTCCCGGTGGTCGCCGCTCCCGCCGCCACTCCCGGAAAGCGCTCTGTCGTGGCCGCCACTCCCTCCGCCGTCAAGGCACAGCAGAAGGCGATCCAGAAGGCCGACACCCTCATCGAGGCCCTCGGCTGGATCCGCAAGTTCCGCGACACCACCACCGTCATCAAGCTCGGCGGCAGCGTGGTGGAGCACCCCGATTCGCTCCGCCATCTGCTGGTCGACATCGTCTTCATGTCGACGCTCGGGATGCGCGTCGTCGTCGTCCACGGCGGCGGCAAGGCGATCAGCAGGGCGATGGACGAGGCGGGCCTGCAGCCCCGCTTCGTCCAGGGCCGTCGCTACACCGACGACGCGACACTGGCGATCGTCGAGCGGGTGCTGGCCACGGAGCTCAACCACGATCTCGTGGCCCGGCTCGAGGAGTACGGCGGGCGGGCGATGTCGCTGAACTTCCTCTCCACCAACGTCCTCTTCGGCGAGCGGCTCACGCTCGCCGGTCCCGGCGGCGAGGCCCTCGACCTCGGCCACGTGGGCACGGTCACGCGCGTCGACCGCCTGACCATCGACAACCTCACCTACGCCGGCCAGGTGCCGGTGATTCCCTCCATGGCGATGGGCCCCGACGGGGAGAAGCTCAACGTCAACGCCGACACCGCGGCCACCGCCGTCGCCGCCGCCATCGGGGCAGAGAAGCTCGTCGTCCTCTCCGACATCCCCGGCGTGCTCCGCGACGTGTCCGATCCGGAGAGCCTGATCCACTCCCTCACCGCCTCCGAGGCCCGGCGCCTCATCGCCGACGGCACGATCGCGGCCGGGATGATCCCCAAGATCGAAGGCTGCCTCGAGACGCTCGCGCAGGGGGTCAAGAAGATCCACATCATCGACGGCCGCCTCCGCCACTCGCTCCTGCTCGAGATCTACACCACCAGCGGCGTCGGCACGGAGCTGGTGCGCGACGACGTCGTCGCCACGACCACCCCCCAGGGCCCGCGCTGACCCGCGGCCGCCGGCCGGCCCCGGATCCGTCCCCTTCACCCCGATCACGAGCCAGGAGCCACTGCGATGTCCGTCGTCGACACCCGCGGAACCGCCACGCGTCGCGTCATCGAGACCTTCGACCGCTGCGTGGTCCCCAATTACAAGCGCTTCCCGGTGTGCCTCGTCCGCGGCGAGGGCTCGCGCGTGTGGGACGCCGAGGGGGCCGAGTACCTCGATCTCTTCCCCGGCTGGGGCTGCAACCTCCTCGGGCACTGCCCCGGGCCGGTGGTCAAGGCGGTGCAGGACCAGATGGCCCGCCTGATCCACGTGCCGAACACCTGGTACACCGAGGCCCAGGGGGAATGGGCCCGCCTCCTCACCGAGCGGAGCTTCGGCGGCAAGGCCTTCTTCTGCAATTCGGGCACCGAGGCCAACGAGGCGGCGATCAAGCTCGTCCGCCTCCGCACCGACGGCGCCAAGTACAAGATCATCACCTTCCGCGGCGGCTTCCACGGCCGCACGATGGGGAGCGTCACCGCCACCGCCCAGCCGAAGTACCACGAGGGCCTGGGGCCGATGCTCGCCGGCTTCCAGTACGCCCCGCACGGCGATCTGGAGGCGGTCGAGCGCCTCGTCGACGACCACACCGGCGGGATCCTCGTCGAGCCGATCCTCGGCGAGGGGGGCGTCGTCCCCGCCCCGCCCGGATTCCTCCAGGGGCTGCGCCGGATCTGCGACGAGCGCGGCATGGTACTGGTGTTCGACGAGGTGCAGTCGGGCTGCGGCCGCACCGGTGAGTGGTTCGGCTACCAACACTTCGACGTCCGCCCCGACGTGATCACGCTCGCCAAGAGCCTCTGCGCGGGCGTGGCCGGCGGCGCCATGCTCTGCACGCAGGAGCTGGCCCCGTTCCTGAGGCCGGGGATGCACGCCGCCACCTTCGGCGGGAACCCCATCGCCGCCCGGGCCGGCATCGCCGCCATCGAGATGATCGAGAACGAGGGCCTCCTGGCCCACGTCGGCGTCGCCGCCGAGCGCTTCCGCGAGCGTCTCGGGGCCCTCGCCTCGCGCCTCGACTGCATCCGCGAAGTCCGCGTCATCGGGATGATGATCGGCATCGAGCTGTCGATCGACGGAGCGCCGGTCGTGGAGCGCGCCCTCGACAAGAAGCTCCTGGTCAACTGCACGCAGGGACGCGTCATCCGCCTTCTCCCCGCGATGAACATCGGCCCCGACGAGATCGACGACGGCTGTGAACGCCTCGGCGACGCGATCCAGGAAGTCGCCTCCCGCGCGTGACGCTCCCGCCCCGGGCCGTCCCCTCGAGCACCCCAATCATGCCCCGCCACATCGTCGTCCCCGAAGACCTCACGGCCCACGAGACGGAAGCCGTGTTCGCCATCTCGCAGGACCTGCAGACCAGGTTCGACGCGGGGCTGCGCGAGCCCTTGTTCCCCGGCCGCGTCCTCGGCCTGGTGTTCGAGAAGCCGAGCCTCCGCACCCGCGTGAGCTTCGAGGCGGCGATGGTCCACCTCGGCGGCTCGGCCCTGTTCCTCGGCGAGGACACCGGCTTCTCCTCGTCGCGCGAGAGCGTCGCCGATTTCGGCCGCGTCCTCTCCCAGTACGTCGACGCGATCGTCGTCCGCTCGAAGGCCCACGACACCATCCAACGGCTCGCCGAGGTGTCGACCGTCCCGGTGATCAACGGCCTCTCCGATTACTGCCATCCCTGCCAGGCCCTCGCCGACGTCTACACCCTCCGCCGCCGCGCCGGCCGGCTCGACGGCCGCACGCTGGCCTTCGTCGGCGACGGCAACAACGTCGCCCGCTCGCTGGCGGTCGTGTGCGGGTTGCTGGGCATGCGCTTCGTGCTGGCGGCCCCGCCGGAGTTCCAGTTCGACGAGGCCTTCCGCCGCCACTTGGGCGAGATCCTCCCGGGAGCGGAGATCGAGGAGACGACCGACCCGGTCGCCGCCGTGAAGGGCGCGTCGTGCGTCTACACCGACGTCTGGACGAGCATGGGCCAGGAGAAGGAACGGTCGGCCCGCGAGAAAGCCCTCCGCCCCTATCAGGTCAACGCGGCCCTCATGCGTCACGCCCCCGACGCGGTCTTCATGCACTGCCTCCCCGCCCGCCGCGGCGAGGAGGTGACCGACGAGGTGATGGACGGCCCGCAGAGCGTGGTGGTGGAGGAAGCGGCCAACCGGATGCACGTCCAGAAGGGGCTGCTCGCCTGGCTCCTCGGCCACCAGCGCTAG
>CAWUOA010000146.1:0-7565 GCA_963923225.1 uncultured Planctomycetaceae bacterium | reverse complement strand
GGCGAGCCAGGGGGCGGATAGCCACCGGAGGAAGGAGGGCCGCCGTCGGCGCCTGGTGCACCCGGTGCGCCGCCGCCCGGAAGTCGGTCGGGAGGAATGCTTCCCGGATACCCGGGTGCCATGGCCGGCGGCGGCGAGCCGCCCGGGAGGCCGGAGAGCCCCGGAGGCGCCGAGCCGGGAGGAACGGAGCCGGGAGGGAATGAACCACCCGGCGGATACGACCCGGGGGGAACCGATCCGGGCGGCACCGAACCAGGCGGGAACGAGCCCCCCGGCGGGTAGGAACCCCCGGGCGGAAGCGATCCGGGGGGCACGGACCCCGGAGGTCCGCCGGGGAACCCGGGCCCACCCGGCGCCCCCTGGCCCCCCTGGGCGAAGTCGTCGGTCGCGTCCTTGCCGTCGGCCTTCTTGCCGCCGCGCTTGACCTTGGCGGTGATGAACACCGTCGACGGCCCGCAGCGTTCGTCGATGTCGACCCACTCCTCCTCCGTGCCCTTCTCGGAGAGCGGTTCGACGTCGGGGAGGTGCTCCTCGAGGAAGGGCCACACCCGTTCCATCGGGATGCCGACGGAATAGGCCGAGCCGACGAGCGAGGTGCGCACGATCGCCACCACCACGCCCACCACCTTGCCGCTCTTGTCGATCACCGGCCCGCCGCTGTTGCCCGGATTGACGTTGGCGTCGAAGAGGAACGCGCCGCCGTCGAGCTTCGGATCGGCCGCCGACGTGACCGGGCCACGCGTGCTCTTGAGCTCGAGGCCCAGGAGCGATCCGCCCGGATAACCGAGCACCATGATCTCCGTGCCGCGGCGGGGCATCGTCTCGGCCAGCGGCAGCGGCTCGGCGGTGAGCTCGTCGCAGCGGAGGAGCGCCAGGTCGGGGCTCTCGCTCTCCGCGATCACCGTCGCCGCCAGATGCTTCTCACGGTCGTTGGGGTCGAGAATCGTGACGTCGGTCGCCCCCTCGACGACGTGGTGGTTGGTGAGGATGTAGCCGGGGGCGATCACGAAGCCGGTGCCGTTGCCGATGGAGACGGTGACCTCCTTCGGCTCGTCGAGCAGGCCCTGGATCCCCTGCTGCCCGGCCGATCCGGCCATGGCGCGGCCGGAGGGACCGAAGAGCTTGTACGCGAAGATCGCCCTGCCCCCCTGCTGGCCTTGGCCACCCGGGCCGCCCGAGCCCTCGACGCTCGGCGGCGAGGAGCCGGGCCCCATCGGCCCCTGCATCCCCATCCCGGGCTTCGGCCCCCGGCCCCCGCCGGGGCCACCCGGCCCACCGGGGCCGTTCTGCGCCTGTTGATTGGCGGTGGAGCGGGCCGCCGAGAAGGGGAGGAGCTTGAGCTCGTAGATCGCCTTGCGGTAGAGCTCGTTGAGCTCCTCGGCCTGGTCGTCGGGGATCTGGCGGTGCCGCACCTGGCCGTCCATGCCGATCGCCACGGCGACGTTGTCGCACACCTCCTGGAGGTCGGGCATGATCTCGAGGGCGCGGCGGAAGTGCTTGGTGGCCGCCGCGTAGCGCTTGAGGAACACCTCGCTGACGGCGAGGTTGTTGAGGGCGTAGGCGTTGTTCGGCTCGCGCTTGAGGACCTCGTTGAAGTGGGCGATGGCCTTGGCGTCGTTGTTGGCGATCAGCGAGTAGATGAAGCCCATCACGAAATCCGCCTTGCCGCTCTCGGGATTGAGGCGGCTGGCGGTGACCAGGTCCTTCTTGGCCAGGTCGTTGTTTCCGAGCTTCATCAGCTCGAAGCTGTGCCTGATGAGGTTGTCGGTCTTGCGGGCGATCTCCTCGTACTCTTCCTGGGGGATCCACTTCTTCCCCAGGCGCCGCATGTCCTGCTCTTCCATCTTCACCCACTCGGCGAGCCGCCTCTCCGCGGGCTTGCGGTTCTCCGGCGCGAGCTTGGGATTGGCGAGGAAGATCTTGTAGACCTGCACCGCCTCGGCGGCGGTGCGGCAGGCCTGCGCGTCGGCCTCGACCTGCTCCAGCGGCGTCAGCGGCCGCGCCTCGTCCTCGTCCCCCTCCGCCGCGGTGGAGGGCGCCGGCCGCGCCGGCTTCGTCGTGGGCTTCGCGTCCCCTTTCGCCGCCTTGGGCTGCGCCTTCGGGGGCGCGGCGCGGGTGCCACCGCGCGGCGGCTGGGCGAAGCCGGTGCGGGCGACGAGTCCGATCGCCGCGAGGAGGACCAGAGCGAGGAGGACCGGCCGCGGAGTGCGCATGATGATCGAACCCGGGTGAGGCGTGGAGTGGATCCGCGAGTCGGCGACCCGGTCCGAGGGCTGGAGCCTCGGGACGGGGACGCTTCGGGAGCGGAGGCGGGCCGAATTGACAAAAATGCGACTCGCGCCGCCCCCCTCGAACGAAGCTTATCGGTGGCCGGCCCCATCGTCCAGAAAACGGCCCTCTTTCCCGGCCGCCGCGCCGATTCCGGTCGGTCGGGGAATCCGGGCCGCTGCTATACTCCCCCGGTCTTTGGAGGAGTCTGCATGGCCGCCCAGCCTTCCGGCGTCCCCGCCCCCCGCGCCGGCGTCCCGCGCCGCTGCCCCGGTCCCTTTTCGCTCGGGCTCCGCTCGCGCCGCGCGGCCCTCACCACCGGCCTCCTCGGCCTCGGGGGCCTCGGTCTCTCCGATCTCCTCCGGCTCCGCGAGGCCCGCGCCGACGGATCGCCGGCGGCTTCCGACGACACGGCGGTGATCTTCGTCTGGCTGCCGGGCGGCCCGCCCCACGTCGACACCTACGACATGAAGCCCGACGCCCCGCTCGAGATCCGCGGGGCCTATCGTCCGATCGCCACCAACGTCCCCGGCATCGACGTCTGCGAGCTCCTCCCCCTCCACGCGCGCTGTGCCGACCGCTATTCGCTCGTGCGTTCCGTGACCCACGACTTCGCCGACCATGGGGGTGGGCACAAGCGCTTCCTCACCGGCCGGGCCCCCAAGGAGCCGACCGGCTTCGTCAACGACGCCCCGATGGCCGGGTCCTGGGTGGCGAAGTTCCGCCCGTCGGGCGTCCGCGGCCTGCCGGGCTACACGGCGCTGGTCGACTCCGGTCGCCAGCACGTCGATACCTTCAGCTTCGGCGCCGCCTGGCTCGGCGCCTCCTACACCCCCTGGATCGTCGACGGTGATCCGTCGCTCCCTGCCTTCCAGGTGCCGAGTCTCGGGCTCTCCGAGGCGATGGAGCGCCGGCTCGGCGATCGCCGGACCCTCGGCTCGGCCCTCGACCGTCTGCGCCGCGACGTCGACGCCGGCGCTTCGATGCGCGCGAAGGACGATTTCGACGCCCGTGCCGTCGACATGCTCACGAGCACCGCGGCCCGCGAGGCCTTCGATCTGGCCCGCGAGCCCGACGCAGTCCGCGACCGCTACGGCCGCCACCGCTTCGGCCAGCGGGCGTTGCTGGCACGGCGGCTGGTCGAGGCGGGGAGCACGTTCGTCACGGTGGTCATGGAACATCCCGGCGGCGAGATGCCGTCCGACTGCTGCTACAACTGGGACTCGCACGCCGTCAATTGCCACGTCTTCAACGACCTGGCCTGGCGCGCCCCCTTCTACGACCAGGCGATCACGGCGCTGGTCGAGGACCTCACGGCGCGCGGCCTCGACCGGCGCGTGCTGCTGGTGGTGACGGGGGAGTTCGGGAGGACGCCGCGCGTCGAGAACCAGATCGGCACGCAGACGAAGGTGCATCAGCCGGGCCGCGACCACTGGCCCGGCGCCCAGTCGATCCTGCTGGCCGGCGGCGGCTTCCGCCACGGCCAGGTGATCGGCGCCACCGACGCGCGCGGCGCCTATCCGAAGGACCGGCCCCTCTCCCCCAATGACGTCTGGTCGACGGTCTTCCGTCATCTCGGCATCGATCAGGAGGCGACCGTGCCCGACCTCGCCGGCCGCCCGATGCCGATCCTCCCTTCGGGCACGCCGATCGCGGAGCTCTGCGGATGACCCGCCCGGGCGCGATCCTCGCGCGACTGGCGCTGTCGCTGGGCATCGCCGCCAGTGCCACGGCGGAGGAGCCGGCCGGGCGCGTCGCGCCCCCTCCGGAAGCGGTGCTCCGCGACACGCGCGTCGCCGACGGCTTCGTGATGGAGCTGGTGGCGATGGAACCGGCGGTCGTCGATCCGGTGGCGGTGACCTTCGACGAGCAGGGCGTCCCCTTCGTCGTCGAGTACCGCGACTATCCCTCCGGCCCGCCGGCCGGCTCGCCCCCCCTCTCGCGCGTCGTGCGACTCGTCGACGCCGACGGCGACGGCCGCTACGAATCCTCGACGCCGGTCGCCGAGCGGCTCCCCTTCTCCCAGGGCATCCTCGCCCTCCGCGGCGGCTTGCTCGTCACCGCCTCCCCCGACGTCCTCCTCCTCACCGATTCCGACGGCGACGGCACGCTCGACACCAGCGACACCCTCGCCACCGGCTTCCGCGTCGGCAATCCGCAGTTGCGCGCCGCCTGTCCCACGATCGGCCCCGACAACGCCGTGTGGATCACCGGCGGGCTCTCCGGCGGAAAGGTGCGCCGGCCCGCCGACCCGGAGGAGGCGGGGGTGTCGATCGACCGGCGCGACGTCCGCCTCGACCTCGCCCGCGGCACGATCCGTGCCGTGACCGGCTTCGGGCAGTTCGGCAACGCCTTCGACTCGCGCGGCCACCGCTTCACCGCCAGCAACCGCAATCCGTTGATGGTGAGCCTCCTGCCCCCGGAGGCCCTCGCCGGCAATCCGCTCGTCGATCTCGGCCCCGGCTACGACGACGCCGCGCCCAGCGGCGCCGACAGCCGCGTGGCGTCGCTGGTCCCCTCGAAAGCCACCGCGATCTCGCACGCCGGCACCCACACCTCCGCCTGCGGCCTCACGCTCTTCCGCGGCGACCTCCTCGGCCCCGACGCCGACGGCGACGCCTTCACCTGCGAGCCGGTGTCGCACGCCGTCGTGCGGCGCCGCCCGGTGTCGCACGGCGCGAGCTTCCAGAGCACGCACCCGGAACCCGAGGGGAGCGAGTTCCTCGCCTCCACGCAGACCTGGTTCCGCCCGGTGTTCACCGCCACCGCGCCCGACGGGAGCCTGTGGGTCGTCGACTTCTGCCGGGCCAGCGTCGAGCATCCCGACTACATGCCCCCCGGCGTCGCCGCCACGGTCGACCACCGCGCCGGCGATCATGCGGGCCGCATCTGGCGCGTCCGCCGCGCGGGCACCGCCGCACGATCCTGGACGGCACCGGAGTCGGCACAGGAAGCCGTGGCGCTGCTCGGCGATCCCAACGGCTGGCGCCGCGACACCGCGCAGCGTCTCCTCGTCGAGGATCGCTTCCCCGCCGGGCCGACGGAGTACGCCCTCCGCGCGCTCGTCGAGGGCGCGGCGGCGCCGCTCGCGCGGATCCACGCCCTGCGCGTCCTCGACGGCCTCTCCCGACTCCCCATCCGCGACGTCGAGCGGGCGACGGCCGCCGACGACCCGGGGGTCCGCGAGGAGGGGCTGCGTCTGGCACGCGAGGGCGAGGGGATCGGGTTCCCTCCGGGAGTCGACCCGGCCGCGGCGCGGCGCGAGCTCTGCGAACGCGTGGCGCCCGATTCGATCGATCATCCCGACGGCCAGGTGCGACTGGCGGCGATCCTCGCCCTCGCCGACTCCTCCTCGGCGTCCGCCACCGGGGCGCTCGCCGTCGCGGCCGCGTCCCCCCGCCTCGACGTCTGGTCGGCCCGGGCGATCCTCTCGGGCGCCGTCGGCCGGGCGGCGCCGATCCTCGCCGCGGTCGCCGCCGCGCCGTCGGACGACGCGCCGGCCGCGCGGCTCGATCTCGTCGAGAAACTCGCCGCCACCGCGACCGCGACCCCCGCCGACCTCGAGGCGCTCCTCGCCCTGCTCGACGCGCGTGCCGCCGAGGGGCCCGCCGAGCCGCTCGACATCGCGGCGCTGTTGGGGATCGTGCCGCGTCTTCCCCTCGCGCGCCTCCGCGAGGGGCATCCGAGCGTCGTCGGGGAGGCCGTCGAACGGGCCGGGGCGCTGGCGCGGGACGTCGACGCCGCGGCCGGCCTGCGTCTGCTCGGCATCCGGCTCCTTTCCGCCGCCGCGGCCGACGGCGCGGGTGCCGGCGCGCGGGAGACGCTCGCGGCCCTCGTCACGACGCGCGAGCCTGAGCCGATCCAGCGCGAGGCGGCTCGCGGGCTCGTCGCCAGCGGCGACGCCGCGGCGCTCGCGGGCGTGCTCGCCAGGATCGCGGAGCTCGAGCCGGCGGTGCGTGCGGCGGCCGCGGGAGCGATGCTCGACCGGGCCGCGACCATCCCGCCGCTGCTGGCCGCGATCGAACGCGGCGAGGTGCCCCCGAACGCCGTCCCGCTCGAGCGCCGAAAAGCCCTGCTCGAATCCCCCGACGAAGCGATCCGCACGCAGGCCGCGGCCCTCTTCGCCGCCCCCGCCGCGCTCGGCCCCGACGAGCTCGCCGCGCTCACCGCCGCCGTCCGCCGCGGCGGCGACCAGTCGCGCGGCCGCGAGGCCTTCGCCCGGCACTGCGCCGCCTGCCATCGCGCGGCGACCCCCGGCGGCGACGCGCTCGGCAGCGGCGTCGGTCCCGATCTCGCCGAGGCGGCCGACAGGCCGATCGAGCGGCTGCTGCTCGACGTCGTCGAGCCGAACCGCTCCGTCGAGGCGCGCTTCGAGTCGACCGTCGCGGTCACCGAGGAGGGCACGGTGGTCGAGGGGATCCTCGTCGCCAGTTCGCCCGAGTCGGTGGTTCTCGTCCGCCCCGGCGGCGAGCGCACGACGCTCCCGCGCGGCGACATCGAATCGATCCGCGGCACCGGCCGCTCGCTGATGCCCGAGGGATTCGGCCGGGCGATCCCCGCCGCCGATTTCGCCGATCTCCTCGCGTTCCTCCGTCAGGGCCGGGTCATCGGACCGCCGCAGTGACCTCCCGCGCCGCACCCGCCCCTTCGTTCATCGCCCCACTCCCCGCACACCGTTTCCCCTCCCCGAGAGACCCGTCCATGCCCCGCATCACGACCGCCGTCCTCGCCCTCCTCCTCGCCGCCGCGGCCTTCGCGGGCGCCCGCGCCGAGGACGCC
Organism: uncultured Planctomycetaceae bacterium; assembly: GCA_963923225.1. Classification (GTDB taxonomy): domain Bacteria; phylum Planctomycetota; class Planctomycetia; order Pirellulales; family UBA1268; genus QWOP01. The sequence goes on along the minus strand of CAWUOA010000146.1, from coordinate 518 downwards.
AGACTCGCCCCCCCGAAGGATCTCGATGGCTATTTCCCCTTCACCCCCCCCGCCACGCTCGACGCCTGGAAGGAGCGGGCCGCGTCGGTCCGCCGCCGGATCCTCGTGTCACAGGGGCTGTGGCCGATGCCGACGAGGACGCCGCTCGAGCCCTCGATCCACGGCACGATTGTGAAGGGCCCCGACGCCAAGGGGAACGAAGGGACTCACGGCTATTCGGTGTCGAACGTCTCCTTCCAAAGCGCGCCGGGCTTGTTCGTCACCGGCAACCTCTATCGGCCGCTGGGCCTGAAGGAGGGGGAGAAGGTGCCGGCGGTGCTCTTCGCCCACGGCCACTGGCAGAACGCCCGCCACGCCGACCAGGACGCCGCCGCCACGCGCAAGGAGATCGCCAGCGGCGAGGAGCGATTCGAGGAGGGGGGCCGGAGCCGCTTCCAGTCGCTGTGCGTGCAGCTGGCCAGGATGGGCTGCGTCGTCTGGCAGTGGGACATGCTCTCCGACTCCGACGCGGTGCAGTT
>CAWUOA010000145.1:0-7636 GCA_963923225.1 uncultured Planctomycetaceae bacterium | reverse complement strand
GACCGGTCGCCGACGTCCTCGCCCATCCCGCCGACGCGGCCGTGGCCGCGATCCTGAACGCGGCCGGGCCCGACGGCGACGCGCGGCGGGCGTGAGTCGCGCGCCGGCGACGGTTCAACGCCCCCGGCCGGTGAACCGGCGGATCACCCGACGCCCCGAGGCCGCGGGGTCGCACGCGACCCGAGAGGCCCAGAGCGTCCAGGACAGCTCCCGCCGCAGGTGCTCCGGTGGCACGAGCGGCCCGCCGGGCCGGCGGCACGGCGCGGCGACGATCCGCCGGAACAGTTCCACGTAGCGGTCGACCATCCGATCGACCCCGTAGCCGGCGGTCACGGTACGGACGGCCGCGGCGGCCATCCGAACCCGCTCGGAGGGGTGCTTCCAGAGCCATTCGAGCCGGTCGGCGAAAGCGACGACGTCGCCCACCGGAGCGACGAGGCCGTTCTCCCCGGGCACGATGACATCCGGCACGCCGCTGCGGATGTCGCTCACCACCGGCACCACGCCGTGGGACATCGCCTCGAGCATGTCGATCGACGGTCCTTCGTACGCGGAGGGCACGAGCGAGGCATCGCTCGCGGCCAGCAGCCCGGCAACGTCGGCGTTCGGCCGCGCGCCGGTGAATCGGACCCTGCGATCGGAAACGAGATCGGCGGCGGCGCGTTCCATCGCGCCACGAAAGTTCCCATCGCCCACCACCGTCAGTTCGAACGGTATCGCCCGCGCGGCCAGCTCGCGAGCGATCGCCACGACGTCGAACGCCCGCTCCTGCCGGCCGACGAGCCGTCCGGTGGAAACGATCCGCAGGGGACCCGGGCCGCCGCCACGGTCCGCGGGCACCACGTCCGGCGATCGCCCGCCGGGTGTCGGAACGCCGTAGGGGATGGTCTCGATCCGGGGTGCGAACGACGGGGCGAGCGCGCGGAGGTGGTCCGAGACGGCTCGGCTCACCCCCACGATCGCGTCGCAGGCGTGGCCGATCCGGCAGAGATGTTCGTAATGCCACGGGTCGTCACCGTGGCCGATGCCGATCACCCGAACCCCGTCGGCCAGCAGCGGCGCGACGCAGGAGAAGTCCGAATCGCAGTTGGGGAGGTAGATGCACGGGGCGAGTCGCCCCAGGTGGGCGACCATCGATCGCCACCGATTCGGCCAGCCGAGCGCCTCGGTATCGATCTCGACCGGGCGGGCGTCGAACGGCAGGTCGGGCGGGAAGGCAGCGGAAGTGTCCCCGTCGGCCGGCCGACGGCCGTGGAGCCGCGCGTCGATCCCGCGATCCCGCAGCCCGCGCACCAGATGCGTCGCGAACACGTCGACGCCACCGATCGCCCCGGCCGTCGCCGCGACGATCACCTTGTGGTCCTCGAGCCGCGGCGCCCGCGGGGCGGCCCCCGGCCGCCTCTCCTTCACGCGCGGCGGGTCCGGCCACGGCACGGCACGGCACAACTCCTCGAAGTCCGCGGGGCCGACGTGCGGCGAGACCGGCCCATCGACGTCGGCCCGGAGCAGGCCGACGGGGTTGCCACGGGCACGGACGAAGGCCGGCCGTCGCGCCCGGTCGTCGTCGCGGGCGACGCGTTCCAGATACTCCTCGACCGCCGCGTCGCTCTCGGCGGGCTCGTCGCTCGTCGGCTGCCGGAGTCCCACCGTCCGGCAGGCGAGCTGCGGAAACCGGCTCACCAATCCGAAATGCAGCGGCCGACCGACGGCGACGACCGCGTGCCAATGCGGTGCGAAGCGTTCGACGTCACCGTCGACGAGCGACCGCTCGGAACGCACCACGCCGACGAGTCGCACGCGGCCCGAGAGGCGCGAGACCACCCGATTGACGAGTGACTCGGGCCACATGACGTACACGCACGGTGCCCGCTCCTCGAGATACCGCTCGAGCGCCTCCCACCGCTGCCCCCAGGTGTCCCCCGGTCCGGCCGGCAGCCGGTCGCGGGCGGCGTCGGGCCCGGCCACCGTCGCGGCGCCCGGCCCCGCCTCGGGATCGGTGCGCAGGATCCGCACGTCGAGGCCGCGCTCCGTCAGCCCACGAGCGAGGCGCGCCGCGACCGCCCCCGCGCCGTCGGGATGCCGTCCGGGGTCTTCCACGATGACTGTGCGACCCGTCTGCATGCGATTGGGTGACGGCTGGACTTCCGACGATGGCTTCGAAGCGGGCGGCGATCCGTCCCGACCCGACGCGCGCGTGCGAGGACGCACGACATTATCCATGGCGACTCGGGCGGTGTCATCGCGACGGTGGCCCGCCCCCCGCGCGACGGGAGGTTGCGGCGGTGGCCGCGTTGATGTCTGATAGCCGTCACCGGCCCGTCCGATCGATGCTCAGCCCCACGAGGGAGCCCCTCGCCGTCAGCATGAACGCACCACGTCCCGACGATTCGGTGAAGGATTACTACGACGACTGGACCGGGCGTTACATCGAGTCGTTCGGAGACATCTTCCAGGCCGCGCGGGCGCGGTGCGACGACGACCTCATCGCGCACGTCGTGCGGATGGCCGGCATGCGCGGCGGCATGCGCGTGCTCGATGCGGGATGCGGCGTCTGCGGCCCGAGCATCCGCATCGCCCGGATCGTGGACGTCGCCATCGACGCGGTGACGATCTCGCCGGTGCAGGCGGAACTGGCGCGGGAACGGGTCCGCGAAGCCGGCCTCTCCGATCGCATCACGGTGCATTTGGGCGACTTCGCCGCCCTCCCCACGCTCTTCGAGCCCGATCGCTTCGATCGGATCTTCTTCCTGGAATCGCTCTGCCACGCGCGGGATCTCGACGAGGTGACGCGCGGCTGCAGGGAGGTGCTCCGGCCGGGGGGGCAGGTGTACGTCAAGGACTTCTACCGGAAGCCGTACGAGGACCCACAGCAGCGGGCCTGGTCCGAGGTGGTCATGGAACGCGTCGAGAAGGAGTTCGTCCTCAGCGTCCGCGACATCTCCGAGGTGTGCGACGCCCTGGCGAGGGCCGGGCTGTACCGCACGTACTGCACGAAGCTCGGTTTCGACGTGAGCTTCACCGTGTCGGAGAGGTTCGCCGCCGACAACCGGATCGACGTCTACGTCGGCGGTCAGCCGATCAACTGGGGCGACTGGTACGACGTCGCCTTCCACAAGCGGTAGCTGCCGCCCTTCCGACGCCGCCGCGGCGTCACGCGCGAAGTACGGACCGGAGCCGCCCGACGGCCGCCGGGATCGCCTGCCGCCAGGCCCAGACGACCGGCTCGGGAAACAAGGCCAGGTGGATGGGCACGAGCGGCAGGTACTGCGGCCGTTGCACCACCAGGGTCGCCAGTGCGGCCGGCCCGAGCCACCGCCACACGAACGTGCCGACGAGGCGTTCGGCGACGAGGTGGTAGACGGCGATCGGCGTGAGCGGCGTGGCGGGCGTGCCCGCCCGGAGGCCGCGGACCGACCACGCGGTGAGGAGGGCGTGCACGAAAAAACAGGCGGGAACGACCGGAGAAATCGTCGCCCACGCCCCGAGCATCGCCAGGAACGAGACCACCATCGCCGGAACGACGACCCGCAGGGCGATGCCGAAGGCGCGATCCCATCCCTGCCGCACCACGAAGGTCCGCACGCCGCCACGCCGGTCCGCCGTGACGTCGAGCAGCTGGTGAAACAGGATCCGCTCGATGCCGAAGCAGAGGCACCAGGCCAGGATCGCCGTCAGCATGGCGACGCGCGGCGTGCCGCCGCCGAGGTTCGTGAACAGCAGCATGGCGAAGGCGTTCGGCACGGCGTAGGCGTAGAGCGCGTCGGCGAGGAGCCCCGCGAACCCGCGCTCCTTGAGCCGGAGCGGCGGCACGCTGTAGGCGATCAGCAGCGCGTACTCCAGGCCGACGAGGGCGGCCACGGCCGGCGTCGTCGGCAGCCACCGCCAGGGGACGATGCCCACGACCAGCACGAGCGCCATGAGCATGACGCGCGAAGGGACGCCTCTGGTCGCCAGGATGTTCCGCGCCCCCGTGCGCACGTCCTGCTCGACGTCGGTGAGATCGTTGAGCAACTGCCCGAAGGTGCCGATTCCCAGCGTCGCCACCGTGAAGATGCCGAGCGTCGCCAACAGCACCGCGGGGGCGGGGGGCGAGGGGCTCGCCGCCGTGACGGCGTAGATGAACGCCAGCATCGTCCCGTAATGGCTGGCCCACCACTTGTCGAGCTTGAGGAACGTCACCGGTCTCATCGTGCGTCACCGGCGGCTCAGGTGCCCAGCGGCGTCCCCGTGCCCCGGTCGGCGCCTCCCTGCCGGAACTTCGCCGTGTCGATCGCCATCGGGCGGGTCACCTCGTCGGCCCGGGTGAACTCGTGCACGCAGACCCGCGACAGGATCCGCCACTCGCCCTGCCGCCGTTCGTAGGCGTCGAGGTACCGCCCCCACCAGGTCTCCACGACCCCGCGGCCGGCCTCCCCGCGGAGGACGTACGTCACCACGTAGACCTCGCCACGACCCGTGCCGGCCGACTCGTCGACTTCGATGGCGTGGTTCATCATGCAGTGCATCGTCGCGGCCAGGGTCCCGTGCGAGGAGACGACGTGGTCGCAGAAGTCCATGGCGTTGCCCACGAAGAAGCCGTGGTCATCGGTCGCGTCGGGCCAATACGCCGACTTCATCAGCGCGGCGTCGAGGCGATCGACCCCGCGCGCGAACCGCGCCGCCGCCTGGCGGATCTGCTCGTGGGCCGGGAGATCGGTCGATCGTCGGTGGTCCATGATCCGCGGCGCAGGCCGGCTCCGTGCACGTCGCCCGCTCCCGCTCCCGCCGGCGCCCGTGCCGGCGCGGCGATCCGGGCCACCCTGGCTCCGCCTCGGCAGTGTACCAACCGAAGGCTCGAGTCCCCGCCATCGGCGCGCCGACGGGCTCGCCCCGGGGGGGTCGCCGCGGCTGTCATACTACGGAGGACAGATCCGCGAGCCCACGCTGCCAATAGAGCCCCTGATGGTCGAGTTCAACCCGCTGTCCCCCGAGTTCAAGGCCGATCCGTATCCCTTCTACGACGCACTACGCGCCGCCACGCCGCTGTTCCATTGGGAGCCCCGGAACATCTGGTTCGCCACCGACCATGCCACCTGCGTCGCCCTCCTCACCAGCGACGACCTCGGCCACGAACTCGACCGCGGCGAGGCGCGCGACCAGCCGGGTGGAGCGGAGCCCGCCCTTCGACGACCACCGCTGCTGGCCATGCGGAGCCGATGGTTCCTGCTCCGCGATCCGCCGGCGCACACGCGCCTGCGGGGGCTGGTGCAGGAGGCTTTCTCCCCGCGCATGGTCGACCGGCTCCGGCCGCGGATCCAAAGCGCGGCCGATCAGCTCATCGCCATGGCGGAGGCCGCGGGGGAGATGGACGTCGTGGAGGATCTGGCCGCCCCGCTCCCCGTCATGGTCATCGCCGACATGCTCGGCGTGCCGGAGAGCGACCGCCATCACGTGCGTCGCTGGTCGCGGGACTTGGCCGACACGCTCGAGTTGACCGACTCGCCGGACGTCCGCGATCGGGGGAACGCGGCCACCGTGGAGTTCTCGGCGTATCTGCGGGACCTCGCCCGGGCCCGGCGCAGGCAGCCCCGGGAGGACCTGATGTCGGCGCTCGTCCATGCCGGGGATCGGGGCGACGTGCTCACGGAGGAGGATCTGATCCCGACCTGCATCCTGCTCCTGGTCGCCGGTCATGAGACCAGCACCAATTTCATCGGAAACGGGGTGCTCGCGCTGCTGCGCCACCCCGATCAGCTCGAGGCGTTGAAGGCGCGTCCCGAGCTGGGACGGAGCGCCGTCGAGGAGCTCCTGCGCTACGACAGCCCGGTGCAGACGACGTTCCGCACGGTGCTGCGCGAGACGGAGTTCGACGGTCGGCGTTTGCGACGAGGCGCGTCGGTGGCGTTCATGCTCGGTTCGGCGAACCGCGACCCCGCCATCTTCGACGCCCCTCACGCGCTCGACATCACCCGTGACCCGAACCCCCATCTGTCGTTCAGCTACGGCATCCACTACTGCCTCGGTGCGCCGTTGGCACGCCTGGAAGGCCAGATCGCCATCCAGACGCTCCTGCGTCGGGCACCGCGCCTCACGCTGCTCGACGACGCCCCGAGGTTTCACGACACGTGGGCGTCGCGGGGCCTCGTGTCCCTGCCGGTTCGACTGGGATGAGAGGCGGGCCCGGCCCGGCACATGCGGCGCCACCCCGGGCCTGGGGGACCGTGGCCGTAAGCGCACCGTCCCCGGCGACGGTGCCGGTGGCTCACGAGCGCGCCGACGGGCTCGGCCAGGGGAAGCGAGACGCTGCGAGGATCGCGTGCGGGTGATTCGACGTTTCGCTCGAGTTCGAACGCGACAGGACGTGCCGCACCCAGGCGAGGCGGGGGTCGGCCCCGCCATCGCCCGACGTGGCGGCGTGGGGAGGAACCGTGGCGGTCCGCGGAAAGACGAATCGGCGGGGCGCCGGCACCCGGCCGCCGCAATCCGCCTGATCGACGGCCGCGAAGTAGGCCGGCCAGTCGTGCTGGAGGCGGACGTTCCGAGGCCGGCCCGGATCACGATCGGGCGCGAGCAGGAGGTGCCGCTGATACTCCACCACGGAGGCGGTCTCCCGCGCGCGGGGGAAACGCCGCTCGAGGAATCGCCCGACGTCGCCGAGGAAGGCATCGCGACGCAGGGCGATCTCGATGAACACCCCCTTGGGGGGATTCACGTACCATGGCAGGCCGGGGAAGTCCGCGAGGGGGTAGTCGTCGACGGCATCGGGATCCGCGAGGAAGCGTCGGTAGAGCGTGCGGAGACGCTCCTGGAACACCCGCCATGTCGGATGCCGCCCCAGAAACTCGTCGATCAGGGCGTCGTAGATCTCCCGGTACGGCACCCCGTGGGTCGCGTGGAGATAGAGGGCTGGCAGCCGCGTGACGGCGAGGTTGTGCATGCCCCGGATCAAGGAGGAGTAGACCGACGCCTCGACCCAGTCATCCCGCGAGAAGCCTTTGAAGGCGACGATGATCCTCGAGCGAATCACCTCGTGGGAGACCTTGTGCCGCAGCGCCCAGGGCTCGATCAGTTCCCGGTCGAGGGTTTCGACCTGCCATTCGCGGAGAAACCCGGGATCCGCGACGGGGGCGTTCGGAAGCACGGAATAGATGGGGATCCAGAAGTCCTCGTGCATGCCCCATTCCATGACCGTGGTCACGCACGTCTTCCACTTCTCGAGCGTGTCGCCGGGCATCCCGAGGATGAACTGCGGATAGACCGGGATGCCTCGGCGGCGGAGCGACGTGGCGACCTCGCGATACTTCTCGGCCGAGATGTTGCTGCGGTCCGCGATCCTCAAGACCTCGTCGTCCGTGTGCTGCACCGCCAGCCAGTGCCCGGGAACCACGCCGCCGTCGTAGAGCCGGCGGACGATGTCCACCGTGCGGTCCGGATTGTTCTTGGCCGAGGCGTAGATCATGGTGCCCGGAAAGCCGGTCTTCCGGCGGGTCGCCACGATGGTGTCGGCGATGTCGACGTCCCGCGGCAGGATGCCGACGTTCGCGTCGGCCCAGTACAACCAGTCGATCCGCAGGCCCGCCAGCGTCTCGATGTCGGCCTCGACGCGCGCTTGGTCGAATTTCCGCACCTTCGACATCGTCGCCGAGCCCCAGTCGCA